>JBKHJI010000038.1:0-11928 GCA_046538175.1 Bathyarchaeia archaeon
GGTGTGGATTGGTAGGGTTGTTTTGGGATTTTGATTGTGTGTTCATAAGTGTTTAATCAAGGAGTGTCTTAGGATAGCATTGCTCTTGCACGTGCGTATAGTGATTAGTGTGAAGTGTGGTTTGCATGGTTGAGTCTGCTGTTCAGTCGCAAGCCGAGATAATCATCAGTTCTGCAGAGAAGAAGCCTATCCGCGTATTGCATGTTGACGATGAGCCGGGCTTGTTGAAGGTTGCGAAGCAGTGTTTGGAGTTGCAGGGTCCGTTCGAGGTGGATGTTGCGGGCTCTGTGGACGAAGCGTTGGCGAAGCTTGAGAAGGAAAACTACGACGCTGTGGTTTCTGACTTTCAAATGCCTAGGAAAGACGGGCTTGAATTTCTGGATGAACTGCGAACAGGCGGAAACATGATTCCGTTCATTCTTTTCACCGGAAAAGGCCGAGAAGAAGTAGCCATAAAAGCCTTGAACTTGGGCGCTGACCAGTATCTCGACAAGATGGGAGATCCTGAAACGGTTCACTGCCAGCTAGCCCACGCGATAATTGGAGCGGTTGAACGCAAGCGGTTGCTAGGAGAGAAGCTCCGCATTGATATGGCTCTCAAAAGGTGCGGAGAAAGATATGAGCACTTATTCGAATCAGCGGTTGATGGCATGATAATCAACGGGCCAGACGGCTGTGTAAGCTTGTTGAACTCGGCTCTGGCAAGTATGTTAGGATACGACAGCCCGAAGGAACTGATCGGAAAGCCCGCTGCCCAGTTTTACGCTGACCCAGAAGCTAGGTCCAGAGCGTTGAAGGAGTTAACCGACAAAGGGTTTCTGAAAGACTGCGAACTGCTGTGGAAGAAAAAAGACGGAACCTTAATTGAGATTCTAGTAAACGCCTCTGTTGAGAGGGATGAGAATGGCAAAGTACTGCGAACAGAAGGAATTATCAGAGACGTTACCGAGAAAAACAGAGCTTTACAGACGCTGAGAGAAAGCGAATCCAAGTATAGAATCCTTGTCGAGAATCTGCCGCAGAAGATCTTTCTCAAGGATGCGAATTCAGTTTATGTCTCTTGCAATGAGAGTTATGCTCGAGACTTGAAAATAGAAGCTGACGAGATTTCAGGCAAGACGGATCATGACTTCTATCCGAAGGAATTGGCTGAAAAATACAGAGCAGACGACGAAAGGATCATGGCGTCTGGGAACACGGAAAGTCTGGAAGAGAGCTATATCCAAGATGGACAAAGAGTATCCGTGCACACGGTCAAGACGCCTGTTAAAGATGAAAAGGGCAATGTTGTTGGCATAATCGGCATTTTCGAGGACATCACCGAACGCAAGAAAGCGGAGCGAGAGATTAGGATTAGGGATGCCGCTTTGGCTTCGTCCATTGGCGCTGTTGCTTTTGCCGACCTTGAAGGCAATCTAACCTACGTGAATAATTCTTTTCTCAGAACCTGGGGATATGCCAACGATAAGGAGGTTCTGGGCCGACCAGCCGCAGAATTTTGGTTGGCTGAAGAGAAGGCTGTCGAAATAGTGAAAGCGCTAAACGATGGAGTAGGCTGGATTGGGGAACTAACCGCAAAGAAAAAAGATGACTCAACATTCGAAGCACAGCTATCAGCAAGCCTTGTTAAGGACGAAACTGGCAAACCCCTCTGCATGATGGCATCATTCTTAGACATCACGGAACGCAAGAAAGCAGAACAAGCGTTGAAGAAATCTGAGGAGAAATATAGAAGTCTGGTTGAGCTGGCTCCCGACGGCATAGTAGCTGTGGATACAGAAGGCATAGTCACATCGGTCAACCGCAGTTTCCTGACGCTGGTGGGCTATGACTCTGAAGAAGGAATCGTTGGCAAACCATTCGCGGAGTTAGTGACTATGCGGAGGGAGGACATTCAAAGATTTCAAGGGATGTTCATGTCTCTGATGAAGGGAGAATCACCTTCACCATCTGAATTCCTTTATGTTCGGAGAGATGGAACGAGTCGATGGGCAGAAGTGCATCCTAGCTTAATGATTAAAGACGGCAATCCGGTGGGAGTTCAAGCAATCATGAGAGATGTCACTGACCGCAAGAAGGCTGAAGAAGCGTTAATGGAGACGAAGGATTATCTTGATAATTTGTTGAATTATGCTAATGCGCCAATCATAGTTTGGGACAATGAGCGGAAGATTAGCTTGTTTAATAATGCTTTTGAGGCTCTTGCGGGCTACAAGAAGGAGTTCATACTTGGAAGAAACATCGACGTTTTGTTTCCGCCTTTGCAGAAAACAGAGATTTTGCAAATTATTGAGAGGGCTACGCGAGGCGAGAAGTGGCGGTCTGTTGAAGTGCCTATTCTATGCAAAGATGAGGAAACGAGGATTGTGCTCTGGAACTCAGCGAATATTCACGATAAAGACGGCAAAATGGTGGCTACGATAGCTCAAGGACAAGACATCACTGAACGCAAAGCATTGGAAGATGCATTGAAGGATGCGAAGCAAAAATGGATGTCTCTGACAGAGAACACCGATGACATTGTCATGATTGTAGACAGCGAAGGCATAATCCAATACATCAATAGAACCATACCACCTTACACTCCGGAGGGGACAATTGGAAAGACCGTTTATGAATACGTGCCAAGAGAACAACATGATACGATGAGGAGTTCTCTTAAAAAAACCTTCGAAACGGGAGTACCACTTAGCTACGTGGTTTCTTCAAACATTCCCAAAATCGGCACTATATGGTTCAAGACAAAAATGGTTCCTGTAAAAGATGATGAGAAGACTGCCAGCGCTATACTGATGTCTACAGACATCACAGAACTGAAAAACGCAGAAGAGCGTTTGAAAGAAACGAACATGAGACTCGAGGTCACAAATGAGAAGCTGCACGTTGTCGGAGGTCTGACGAGGCATGACGTGCGAAACAAGCTTTCCGCGGTAACTGGAAACGCCTATCTGCTAAAGCGAAAGCTGGCTCAGGATCCGAAAGCGTTGGAGCAGCTGAACGATATGGAAGCAAACGTTCGGCTGGTGGAAAGGATTTTCGAGTTTGCGAGGGTCTACGAGAAACTGGGCGTCGAACAACCAAGCTATATGGACGTTGGCAAGAGTGTTGACGAGGCAGCGTCGCTCTTCTCAGACTTGAAAGGTGTAAAAATAGTGAACGAGTGCGGCGGGTTAACCGTTTTGGCTGATTCGTTGCTGAACCAGCTCTTCTACAATCTAGTGGATAACTCGCTGAAGTACGGCGAAAAAATCCGGCAGATCAAAATACACTACAGGACGCCGAGCGCGGACCAGCTTGAACTCGTCTACGAGGATGACGGCGTAGGCATACCTGACAGCATGCGGAGCAACCTCTTCAAAGAAGGCTTCACTTCAGGGAAAGGCACAGGCTATGGCTTGTTCATGATAAAACGAATATGTGAAGTCTACGGCTGGACCGTACAGGAAACAGGCACGCCTGGCAAAGGAGCCTGTTTCATCATGTCGATGCCTAGGAAAAACAGAGAGGGAAAGGAAAACTTTCAACTCCGTTGATCAAGATTCAACTGCAAATAGTCGTCCCTAACTTTTTTCCCAGAACAGGTAGGCTTTCGCTTGATTGAGCTGGGCTAGGCGGGCTAAAGCTGGGGCTAACGCTTCCATGCCTGCTTCTTCAAGCCATGTACGCTATCATACGCGCTTGTTTTGCCTTTTGAGGTAGGCGACCGTGAACATTCTGCTGTCTGGCAGCCTGATGTCCTGGACGCCGACAAGCTCCCATCCTTCATTGCCCAGCGCGTTCAGGTAATCTTGAACATTATCTATAATTGGTTTTGCGTCAGCTTTAAAGTGATTTGAATGAACCTTCGTCTTTATCGGGATCACCTTATACTCCCACTTGGCCAATTCATACACCGCCTTGAGCATGCGTAATATTCAAGCTAGAGACAAAAGCACTTGCGCGATTTTCTTGTCTTTTCCGTCAAAGTATCATTCTTGCGTTTTCTCTTCAGCATACCTGATGCTTTCGCCTTTCTTTGCCATTACTGAGTAAGAGACCTTCGGTCCGTATGAGGGTCGCAGTTGTCTGTAGAATTCTCGTGCGGATGTCAGCATGTTGTCTAAATCTTCTATCCATTTTCTTATAAGGAGTTCATGTGCGCTTGAGACTACAAATGTGAAGGTTTCGTTTGTTTTAAGTTGATTTTCAATAGAGCTTGTTTTGCAGTCTTCGCAAATGTATACGTGTTCGGGGACAGACGTTTCCTTACCGCAAACATTACACTTGAAGAATATTCCAGCCGGTTTTTTGATATTTGTTGATTTGCAGGAAGAGCAAAAGACTCTTACGGATATTTTGGTCGAGTTGCATGAGGGGCAGGCTAGAACAGAGTCATAAAATTCCCTTCTCAGTATCCCGTATTTTTCGAGAATTTCAAAGACTTGATGGTGCTCGGATGGATCTGGAATTATCTTTTCGATTTCCGGGTAGAAAATGCCTCTTTCATCGCTGATTGAAGGTTTGAACTCAGTTATCTGTTCATCTCTCATTGCTTGAAGTAAGAGTCTGATCTCAGGTTTTCTTAGGCAAGCGGGTACTTCGTTTGGAAAGATGAGCAATTGCTGCTTTTTCAAACATTCCTCTAGTATTTTGTCGAGTGTCTCGTGGTCTATTGGCTTCATGATGTAGGCGTTTGCCCCCACGTTCACGCTTTCTATTGCGTTTTGCAAGGTCGCGCGTCCCGTTATCATAACGTTCATTGTGTATGGAGTCATCTTCGCGAAGACCTGGAGGACTTCTACGCCCGTCATATCTGGGAGCCCTATGTCTACCAGAGCAACACTGAAAAAGCGTTTCTCTGCCTTTGCAATGGCCTCTTTTCCGTTCTTGGCAGTTTCTGTTTGGTATCCTTTTTCCTGAAGAATGTCGCTCAGAGTTTCAAGCATGTCTGTGTCATCGTCGATTATCAGAATTCTGACTTTTTCTGTCATCTTCTTCCTCCATCTGCCGAATTTCGGCTTTTGTCTTTCCGGCCAATATCCTTTCCAACAACTTTATAACTTTCCCAACTTCAAAAGGCTTGTAGATACATGCGTAAGCACTCTCATGCAAGGCTTGATCTATCAAGTCCTCTAATCCTTCACGATAGTTAGTTGTCATGACAACCCTGACGTCAGGCATGATCTTTCTCAGGGCCATATAGATTTCAAGACCGTTCATAACAGGCATCTTAACTTCAATGAAGATCAAGTCAACGCGCTCCCTTTGGATAAGCTTCTTGGCTTCTTCACCGCTCGAAGCTTTTGCTACGTTGTATCCACTTTGCTTGAGAGAGTCAACCAATTTTTGGCTTGTGGACATATCAACATCGACAAATAGAATTAGAGCCCCTCTTTTCGTGGTCTCTATGAATTCGACAAGTTTCTTGGTGTCAATCGGCTTGTACATGATGCCGTAGGCTCCTTCTTCTAGCGCTTCGGCTACAAGCTCTTCAACAGACTGGGCAGTCATCAACATCACTACTGCTTCCGGTCGGATTCTCTTGATTTCTCTAAACGTCTCCACACCATTGATTCCTGGCATTTTGATGTCCAACAGAACTGTGTCAAACGCGTGAGTCTTGACCTTCTCGATCGCTTCTGATCCACTGTTGGCAGTTTCAACGCGATAGCTCATGTCTGTCAAAACGTCATATAGAGTCTCTGTCATATCTTTGTCGTCGTCTACCAACAAGACGCTGGCTCTTGACTTCATTCGCGCATTCCTCCTGTCAGCACATCAGCATGCAAGAGGCCGGCCTTCACAAGCTGCGCTTCAGAGAGAATCGGCAATCTGACTATAAATAATGTTCCATTACCTACCTTGCTTTTTACCTCAACGTCACCTTGGTGGCCTTCAACTATCTGCTTGCAGATTGTTAGACCCAAGCCTAGACCCCTTGTTTTCGTTGTGAACAGTGGCGTGAAGAGCCTCTGCATGTTTTCTTCTGGAATGCCGACCCCCGAGTCTTTGAACGATATTTCCACTGAATCACCAAATCTTGATAGTTCAACAATCAGTCTTCCGCCCTCAGGCATAGCCTCGACAGCATTTTCGATTATGTTCACGAACACTCTTTGAATGCGCCCAGGATCTAGCAGCATTTCTGGGATTTTTTCGAGTTTTGTGATTACCTTTATGTTTTCAGGGACAGACAGACTGGCGAGTGCACGTTCCAAAATTCTGTTCAAATCGGCCGGTTCAACAGCGCCCACACTGTTCCTCCCAACATCAAGGAGATCGCTAATGATACGGTTTGCGGAATTGACGTTCCCTTCCATAATTCTCAGATGTTTTGCCACTCTCTCGTCAGCGTGTTCTTTGAGCTTAACGTTCAGGAAGTAGACGGAGTTTTTGATCACACCTAGCGGATTTCTAATCTCGTGGGCAACAGATGAAGCCAATTGGCCCAAGATAGTAAACTTTTCGGAAGAGCGCAATCTCTCTTCCAAGCGCTTTTTCTCGGTGATGTCGCGTTCAGTGGTCGCCAAGGCGACGGCGTTACCTTCAGCGTCAACCAGTTTGGTGACTGTCAGCCACACATCCAAAACGCGCCCATCCTTAGCCAAACGCTTCGTCTCAAAAGATCCCACGGCCTCATTCATCTTGATCTTTCCAATGACGTCTAGAGTCTCTTGCTTCTTGTCTTCGGGAACAATTTTGAGGACATCCATCCCAAGCGCTTCATCTTTGCGGTAACCGTATGTATCTTCCGCGCCCTTGTTCCAAGAAATGATCTTCCCACCCATGTCCACAACTGTAACGGCATCGTTAGAATCGGTAACTATGGTGGCCAAGCGTCGCAATTCCGCTTCTGCCTTCTTGCGTTCAGTAATGTCTCTTGTCATTGTCACAAAACACTCAGGTTTTCCTGATGAATCTTTCACAACACTTGCGGATAATTCCCCTGGGAATTCACGTCCATCTTTAGTGCGAAGAGTGTATTCAACGATTTTCACAGATCCTTGCTCAATCGTTTTTTTCAGGTTCTGATTTGCTCTCTTAACATCTTTTTTTGCGATGAGCTCAAAAACATTTCTGCCAATCAAGTCCTTTTTCGACTGGCCACCATGCAAATCCGTTGCTGCTCGATTACATTCGATTATGTTTCCATCGAGGTCACTGATTGTAATAGCTTCTGGGGACGATTCTAGAATTGCATTGAGTTTGGCTTCTCTCTTCGACAACTCGATTTGTGTTGATCTTCTATCTACTGCTTGCCGTATAGCATACGCTAATTCACGGTACCCAGTTTCTGGGTCGCTTGTTTTGTCGAGGTATTGATCTACTCCCAAGTTCAACGCCTTTACGACTACTTCTTCTCTGCTTTTTCCAGTGAGAATTATGAATGGGACGTTGTTGCATATTTTTCTAAGCTGCTTCAGAAATTCAAGTCCGTCTTTTCCGGGCATTTGATAGTCCGAAACTACTGCGTCGTACTCTTTTTCTTTCAGCTTGTTCACGGCTTCTTCAATGGAGCCTGCAGTGTCAACTTGAAATGGGCCTTGCATCTCCAAGCATTGCTTCGCAATCTTCAACAAACCAAGCTCGTCATCAACATGCAGAACACGAATCTTCGGCTTCTCAACGGAACCCCCAACTACTTCGGCATGTGACTGAGCAATAGATTCAACCATGTAACTCACACTTCACACAGTTCGCTATACACACGTGTGCAACAGTAAAAGTTCTGTACGTTTCCTTTCTAATTTAACACTTATGAACTCAGAATCAATATCGAAAGATCACGCTGAAACCGAAAATGAAACAAACATTCAGAAAGAGAAAGTGACCGTTACAAGAAAGTTTGCGGTGGCATGGGTTCGTTGAAAAGTGGGCCGGGAGAGATTTGAACCCACCGTTAAGTGGAGAAGTCACCCGCAAAACCCCCTTTTTTAAGCGAGGATGCGTCACAAAAGAGATATACTTTGTTCTGTTAAATAATGAGTTTCTCCGGTTCCACATTACGCTTTGCAATACTTAGGTCGCTTACTTTAAATCTCTTGTCTCCAAAAAGATTCGCGTATTCGTCACCTGAATACAAGGCTGCAGCAATTCTTCCCAGTGCGTCGCTTTTCATGTTTCCGCTGCCGCTGCAACTTCCAACTACTAACAAGTCATTCTGTTCAAAAATAACTGGCTGTCCATCAACGGGATTAAGAGCATATTGACCCGCCCAAGAACTGTAAGGTTGAACACCTAAGAACTGAGGAAAATACTTTGTGACCACTTGATAAATTCCATAGCGGTAAAAATTCTCTTCAGGCTGTGGATCATCTTCTAGCCTAAAATCTCTTGGAAAATGGTCTCCATAGCTAAGCCAAAAAGCGTCTTCTTCTAAAGCTGGTTTAATGTAAACCGCAGGTTCTGGCAAAATAGTGAAGGGCACACAATTTTCCGTGTTAAACCCCCTTGCATATAATAACCGTTTCAAAGCAGGCGTTGAAGCTTTAACCGAAAAGAGTTGACGCTTTATCGGTTCCATGGGTGCGTAAACCCCCACTGGATGAAGCAGAATGTTCGCCCACACTCCGGCGGCTACGATAGTTTTCTTTGCTTTAATTGCACCTTTGTTAGTGTCAACTCCTGATGCTCTAGATTCTTGCCAGAAAAAAGGTTCATCAGGCAAACCTAAGGGGTCCGCTGGTTCCACCAGAATTTTTTCAGCTTTCGTGTTGTATTGGATTTCTCCACCCATTTTTTTGAACTCTTCTTCGTAAAATTGAACAAGTAAATCTATATCAATAGAGCCAGCTTTGGGCACAAGTACCCCTTTTTCAACATCAGTTAACCTCATCATCTGCGCCTCATCATCTTTCGTAACTTCTGTTCTAAGATTGAGACTTTTAGCCAAACCCTCTCTTTCATACACCTTGTATTCAAGGCCTTCTTTAGCCATAGATTTTAAGACAGGCTCTACCATTTTATAGCGATCTTCTGAGAACAGCCACAAATATCCCGCCCACTTTAACTTCAAATCTACGCCTTGCTGATTTTGAACATGCTTGAAGAACTCAACAGTGGTGTCCACAAGTTTGAGATTTGTGCGGGAATAGAAGAAACATCTAAACATTGCAGCGCTCTTAGCAGTGTTCCCTTGGCCAGCAGTGTTCATTTTGTCTATAACCAAAATTTTGTCATCAGGGCGCTGTTGTTTTATGTGGTAAGCAGTTGCTAATCCGATTATGCCTGCACCGACAATAACAGCGTCAAACTCGGTCATCTATCCTTCTCACCTTGCTTTCGAGGAAGTTATCATTAGTTAGATGGTTTAAGATTAATGCTTCGCTGGAATCCCATTTTCTTGAGTCCATCTAGTTTTCAAAATACCCTTCTTCGCCGGCTGGAAGCATTTCATATTTATATGTATAAAAGCCGGGGGTCGTGTGAACTGTGATCTTTATTTCCTGCCCCTTGTATGCCGCCCAATTCCACAAACATTGAAGTGTAATGTTCTGGTCGGGAAAAATTATCCGTGGCATGTTACCTATTACTGTCACATTTTCGGGAACCTCGGTATTGTTGGTGATTGTTACTTTGTTTATGCTGACGAAATGTGGTGATGTGGACAAACTGTGGACTGTTAAGTTGAAACTGCTGTTGTCAGACACATTGAAAGCTACGTTTGTTATATTGAGCATCACTGCAGGAGGCAAAGTTATTGTTTTGACTGCTGAATATCCTTGTAACGTTTTCGCTGTAATATTATGCGACGAATAAGTAGTTCCGAGAATTCCATTTCTCCACAAATTCCACTCGCATATGAAAGTCTTGTTTTGGCCTGGTTCAAGTAGCTGTGGCAGTTTAGCATTTTCATCTGTGAATGTTATATTTTGTGGTGGAATGCTGGTGGCCCCGAGAAGTATTTCTGTAACATTTAACGGTATAGGTGATCCTGGTGAGTTTCTTACAGTTATGTTAAATCTACTCACGGTTACTTGTGTGTTAAACTCTGTTTTAATGATTTCTAGCCTTACCATACTTGTCTGGTACGGAAATGTTGCGCCTGAGCCGTCTTCAACGAGCACGGCAACTGTTATGTTCTGTCCTGCATGTTCTCCCCAATTTCTGTTACATCTAAAAGTCACGGCTTCACCTCGCACAAGACGATAGGGAACATATGGCTCTACCAATTCGTCTGGAATAATGTGAATCTGTTCTTTGTCATCGCTAGTGGTGATCAAGGCAATATTGATTATTTTTGCATCGGCTTTTGAGTATGATGGGTTTAAAACTTCGACGTTGAAGTAGTTGCTGTTTTCGAGAGGAAACGTGGCCTTCGTAATTGTTATTGTAGTGACGTCTTCGGGAACCATAAATCCCATTTCTACATAATAGCCGACAGTCCACAAATATGACAAAACAGCGCCTGCTAATCCTGATATCAAAAGTAGTATTAGCAAGGAAAGTGTTGAAATGCCCCTTGCGTTCTTCCTGATAGAGTGCATGTTTTGTTTCTCTCTTTAGCTTTGATGTCTATCTTCATCTGTAAAGGAAGTAAATAAGTATTAGGTTCATACCGCAGATAACAGTTTTTGCATGGGTCATTATTCATACGATTTGTATGCCAGAGTTATCTTACCACCAGCACTGGACATGGTGCGTACGTTACTACGCCGCTGGCTACGCTTCCTAGAAGGAATTTCTTGATTCCTGTTCTTCCCTTAGTTCCGATAACTATGAGATCGCAACCTTCTTTTTCTGCGAACTCTGTTATCGCATGGACGATTGACTGTTTGTTTTCGATGATTTTCGTTTCAACTTTGATGCCGCTTTTTTTTGCCATTTTTTTTATTTTGTTTACATATTTTTCAGCAATCTTTCTTTGTTCGCTGGAAATAGCCACCGGGATAGGAGCAACGGTGGGTGCAGACATTCCTTCTAAAGGCGCCGGTGTAAAAGCATAAGCAGGAAGATGAACTACATGTGTGGCCACTATTGTTGCTCCTCTTTTCTTTGCTATGTCTATTGCATATTCAGCAGCTTTTTCTGAAAGTTTTGAACCGTCAACAGGAACCAAGATCTTGTTAATCGCCACATTCGTTGACATTCTTCTTCACCACTTCTTTTGCATCTTCTAAACTTAAATTTTGTGAAAACGAGAAAGCGCACGAGAAAGAAGAAGACAAACTAGTGCAATGACGTTCCTTGGAAAATAATGAAGTTTGTTTTTCTTGCTGACAGTGGAATATTTTCTAAAGGCTTATTTTGGCCACTTGAAACAGCTAAAGCGAGAAGTGCCATAGATCATGAAGAATACAGTTTTAAAAGCTATTTTTCAGCGAAGAAGTATACGCAAATTTAAACCTAAACTGGTCTCTCGACAAACCGTGAATCAAATATTGGAAGCGGCTCAAAGAGCGCCTACTGCTTGTGGTATGCAAGCCTATAGTTTTGTTCTCATCACAGATCAGCAGGTTCGAAAAAAGATTTCGAAAGCGATAGGAACACAAGAATGTATGGAGCAAGCTCCTATTTGGATAATGATTTGTGCGGATATGGAGCGGCAACTTCGACTCTTCAAATTGTTAGGAGTCAAAACAAGCTTTGGACCAACAACTATGTTGCTTCCTGCTTTAATTGATGCAGCGTTAGCTGCAGAAAATATGGTGATTGCCGCAGACGCCTTAAATTTGGGCTCCGTGTTTATTGGTAGTGTGTGGAGTAATCTGAGTAAAATTGCTGAGGTGTTAAGATTGCCGAAAAATGTTCTTCCAATGGTGTTGATTTGTTTGGGCTATCCTGACGAAACACCACCTATGAGACCTCGTTGGCCGCTTGAAGCAGTACTGCATGAAAACCATTACAAACTCCCCTCGATTGAGTTGATGAACGAATACTATGCAAAGGCAAATCGTCAGCTAGTGGAAACGGAATATTTTCGAAAAAACGTGAAAAGTTGGGCGGAGC
>JBKHJI010000005.1:0-43366 GCA_046538175.1 Bathyarchaeia archaeon
CTGTGGCTCCTCCGCCTCAGTAGTTGCACCAACGCGGTCCACTTTTTCTTTTTTTTGTGTTTTTCTGGTAACTCTTCAGTCACTTTGGTTTTAGGTTGCTCAAGGTTGTTTTCTAGCGTAAGGTTTTGGTTGCTTTGGCGGAGGAGAATTTGCTTTACTTAGTAAAGTTTTATTCGCAGTGTAGTTAGGTGATCCCTATGGAATATTACACTCGAGAGAAAGCCATTACGGTTATTGATGATGCCGAATTTGTAGTTGATGGAATAAAAGCGCATCTTAAAGGAATGAAGAGTGGCGGAGGTTATTGTTGTTAGGCGGTGCTAAGGCATCCGTTGAATCTCGGATTGAAAAAGCACTGATAGGCTGGATGAATCGCGGGTCCATCATCATTTCATATTTGATGCTTTCTCTTTTCTTTGCTAATACAGCTGCAATTGCAGAGCGAACTACGAGTGGCAAGATCGAGGCTGAAGGAAACTCTAGTACTATGGTTATTTCATGTTCCAAGTGTTATGTGAAGTGTATATGTGTTTATTTTTCGCTTTCTGTCAAGTTTCTGAGAATTCGTGGCTTTGGCCATTGATGGTGAAACGTGGCTTCTTAGATCGTTGTGCGCCAGGTGCTTCTCCGTTGGCGAGGATAAGAAGGTTTAGACATGATTTTGGTTTTGTTTTTGCTGGTGTAGTGTTCGCTTAGATTGAAGCTTTTGTTAGGCTATTGGGTTGTAAATTTGTAGGCTTGGAATAGTTTTATGTTGGTTTCTTTTTTGAGTTTGTCGCTGATTTCTCCGATTTCTCCGAGTATCAGGTCTTTTGATATTGTTGCTATTTTGTCGAGCCTTATTACTGATGAAGCTTTGAGCCCGGTCAATTTGAATTCGGGGTGTGTCTCGTTGACGATTATTTCTGTTGGGCCGGGTATTTGTGGAGTTCTGGAGGAGATGAATGCTGCTACCACATCTTGTTTTCCTTCGAATAAGACGAGGGCAGGTCTTAGTTTTGTTGTTGTCAAGTCTGTGAATGGAAATGGGATGAGAACGATTTTGCCTTTCACCGGTATCGAACCTTGATGTCGTCGATTGAGTAGATTTCAGGTTCTTTCGTGAGGAATTCTTTGAGGGATTTTTGGGCTAATATCATTAGTGACAAGGTTTCTCTGTTCTCTATTAACCTGTCTATCTTTTCGTTTAACGCAGAAAGCAGTTCCTTGATTTCCTTGACATCGACTTCAATGGTCATGGTTTCTCAAATTGATCTGGGTAAACTGCTTATTTAACAGTTATTCCTTGATTGATTGACGGTTGTCAAGCAGGTCTTTCGGTGGGTTCTTCAGTCGTCGAGCACCTGTGGCTCCTCCGCCTCAGTAGTTGCACCAACGCGGTCCACTTTTTCTTTTTTTTGTGTTTTTCTGGTAACTCTTCAGTCACTTTGGTTTTAGGTTGCTCAAGGTTGTTTTCTAGCGTAAGGTTTTGGTTGCTTTGGCGGAGGAGAATTTGCTTTACTTAGTAAAGTTTTATTCGCAGTGTAGTTAGGTGATCCCTATGGAATATTACACTCGAGAGAAAGCCATTACGGTTATTGATGATGCCGAATTTGTAGTTGATGGAATAAAAGCGCATCTTAAAGGAATGAAGAGTGGCGGAGGTTATTGTTGTTAGGCGGTGCTAAGGCATCCGTTGAATCTCGGATTGAAAAAGCACTGATAGGCTGGATGAATCGCGGGTCCATCATTTCATACTTGATGCTTTCTCTTTTCTTTTCTTTGCCAATGCAACGGCAGTTGCAGAGAGGACTGCGAATAGTGGCGGGATTAAGGCTTGTGGGAACTCTGGGACTATTGGGTAGTTGTCTTGGTTGTTTTCGTCGATTACATAGGGGTTGTCCCATATTCCGTCGCTTCCGGTTTCGTTTTGGTATGGTCCGCTGTACAAGTCTACGTCTGTGTAGTCGCTCCAGTAGTTGCCTTGTAAGCTGTTATTCCAAGCGTTGTGGGATTCAAAAGTGTAGATTTGACGTGGGTTGTCGATGAAGTTGTTGCGGGATACGAGGTTTTCTGCGGATTTGTAAATCCACATGCCTGTGTCTGTATTCGTTGTTATGTTGTTTGCTATTATGCGGTTGTACGGGCTTTCGATGAATGCTATTCCGTCTAGGTTTCTTTCTAGGGCGTTTTCGGTTATCGAATTGTTTGAGGATCGTTCAAGCGTGATTCCTTCTTCTAAGTTGGCTCTTATGGTGTTTCTATGTATGATGTTGTTGTGGGATTCTACGATTTGGATGCCGTCACGATAGTTTGAGGCCAAAATATTTCCCACTATATTGTTGTTTGAAGAGTTGTGAAGAAAAACGCCGTGTAGACTTTGTGTCACGGTGACTGTGGAGATGGTGATGTTTGAACAGTTTTCAATTGAGATTCCATGCCAAGCAGTTTGAATCTGCACATTCTGGATTGTTACGTTGTTTCTTCCACTCAAAAACATGCCGTTACGACCTACAACGGGGGAAGCGGATGACACTTTCAAAAAGTATCCTTCGCCGTCGATTACAATGTTGTCTCGTTCAACCAAAATGTATCCCGAAATGTTGCCGGCAAAGTGATAGTGGCTTCCGTTACGGTAGATGGGAACTGTCGAGGGAATAACGTTTCCGTCGCTTTTGATGGTGATCATCGAAACACCAGAATGTACGCTGTTGATTAATATTGACCAAGCTAGCAGTAGCGCAAAAGCCGAAAATATTTGCAGTTTCGTTTCCGTGTCTTTCAACTCCAACGTTGTATTCTTCTGTTTTTCTTTTAATGCTTGTTGTTACGCTGTTAGCAATGTCGGAGGCGCCAGAGGTGGGCGCCGTGGTCGGTGAGATTTAAAAGTGTTAAACAGCTAAATGTGCGTTAACTGTGGAGTAAGGTGAGAAAGGTGGCGCAGTTGTTTTGTGAAGCTGCTGTCAACGTCGGCGAGGAGGACGTGTCTGGCAAAGCGTTCAAGTTTGCGGGTTGGATGCCTTATTTGGTGGCTGTGGGTTGTTTTTTGGACGTTTTGTCCACGTTTTTTCCTTGGAGCGAAGTAGGCGGCGGCCACTGGTTTCTGCCTTATTCAGTTCCTTTGCCGTTGGGGTGGCAGGTGCAGTATGTTGGCGAAGGGGTTGCTGTTCTGTTTATCAATTTGGCAGTTAGGCTGGGGGGCATTGTGGGAGTGGTCGGTGTGGCCATGTTGACGTATTGGAAGATTCGGGTTTTTTCCAACGTCGTTGTGTTGGTTTCGTCTGGGCTGTCTTTTGCTTCTGCCGCGGTTTTTTCTCAGCTTGGCTTGCCCTTCTTCATAGGTGTATATATGGTCTTAGCGGGTGGAAGCTTGAAGCTTATTGGCTTAGCGTTAGATTATTTGGAGGTGGAGATAATTGTTGAAAACGAGGAAACAGAAGGAGAGGATGGTGACGAAGAGTCTGATGTTGAAGGTTGAAAAGTTTTTAGGCATGAGTTGTGGAGGTAGAGGAGGTTGGCGTGAAGGTTTGCTGCGTCAACTGTTTTTTGTTTTCACTGCTCTCTTCATGTTTTTCGGCTTCGCCTCTGTTGTTAACGCTGTTTCGTTGGAGTGGCGGATTTTTTATCGTGGTTTTCCCGAGCCGGGTTCTTTCGATCTAGTTGATATCGTCGTGTTTTCGTCAAGCTTTGATTTGACTGTGTTTTACATATCTTGTTTGTTCATGCTTCTTTTTCCTCTGTTCAGCAAAGATTTGAGGGCTTCGTGGAAGTGGGCTGTATTGAGCTATTTGCCGCTGTCGCCTAGTCTTTCAAGTTTTTTTTTCGGGATGCCCGGTGCTGGACAGTTTTTTCTTGCGTTGTCCTGCGTGTTATGTGTTTTGTGGGTTTTTTTAGATCAGGCTGCCTGTGATGGTTATGGCTTTCCCAAGAGAAAGGGATTAGCGAACGTATTAGTGTATGTTTGTGTGGTTTTCTTGATAATTGAGTTGTGTAGCCTGTTTTTTTTGTTTCGGTTTCCCTTTTTAGAGGTCAGTGAGCTGGGCGGTTTTTTCCACAACATGGCTCAAGTTGAGGCGCAGTTTTTTTATCTGCAGGCGTTTTTGGTGCCTTTCTTCACGTTGTTTGCGCTTTTCGCTTGGCTGCTTACGCCTTTACATTTGTGGATGAAACAGCGTAAAACGCCGAGTCTGCTTCTTGGGAAAGAGGGGAATGTGAGCTTCGATTATTCGGTTTTTGAGGTTTTGGGCATGAAGCCTTGGAACATGGTTTTTTTGGTTGGTGCTGTGGTTTTAAGCGCCGTTTTTGGGCTTTACGCTTACCTTCCTGTTTTGGATGGGAGTAAACAGTTTGTGGGGATAGATACTTCGCATTATGTTGTTTTTCTTGAGAACATGGCGGGCGAAGACGGTTTACATGTGTTGTCTTACGCGTTTTTCGGTTTACGTGAACGGTGGCTAAGCGTGTCTCTTCTCTACTTTTTTTCAGTGCTTTTCGAACTGCCCTTCGGCGTTGTGGCCCAGTTTTCGCCGCTCGTCGTCGGTCCCTTAATTGTGGTTGCGACATATTTTTTCATGCGTCGGGCTCGGTTTCCAGAGGCGGTATGCGCGTTTGCCGGGTTTGTCTCTGCGTTTTCATTTGTGTTGGTGATGGGGGTATTTGCTGCGTTTCTATCTAACATGATGGCGTGGGTTGTCTTGCTGGTTTTTTGGGGTTTTCTAATTGAAGCTTTGCGTTCGCAGTCTTGGAAGCCTTGTTTATTGGCTGGCTGCGCGTTGGCTTGTGTTTTGTTCTTGCATGTGTACACGTGGAGTTTGATGATGCTGGTTTTGGTGTGTTTAGCAGGCTATTTCTTCCTGAGATATGTGGGCGGATTCGAATCGCCGCGTAGGTTGAAGCTCACGTCGGCTATTGTTGTTTCAAATTTGGCCATAGAGCTTACGAGGCTTTTCTTCGGCGGTCTAGAAAGTGCTTCCAGCGGGGCGGCTGTGAGCTTGGCTCAGAGTGGGCTTTCTCCTGTTTTTGTTTGGTTAAGTGCCGAAGTGGTTTTGCAGAAGTTTTGGTACGGTTTTTTCATGACTCCAGCCATGCTGTTCATGGCGGCGGTGGGGGTTTTAACAGTGGTTTTTGATGTTTGGCCTGAAGATTTTTGTTTGCCCCTAAAGTTTTGGGTGGCCGCGCCGTCTCTTCTTTTCCTTTTCGGAGACTCTGTGGTTAAAACCAGGGTTCTATACGCGTTGCCCTTCCACGTTCTAGCAGCGCTCGGCATACTATCTTTCAGCTGTTGGTTCAGCCGACAGTTCAGAGGCAGCTATGGGAAGACTTTGGCGGTTTTCTTTGTTGTTTTGTTTCTTTTGGTCAACGTGAACTACGCATTGCGTTCCATGAACCTTGTTTCCATGTATGCTTGACCTGCCGTGTAGCCCATGCGGAAAAATTTTTCTCACTTATTTTCTATATCTTAATTCTAGAATGGAAAACCTTTTAAATCTGAACACAAGACTATAGAAAACTGACGTCAAAGAGGAATTAAAATGAAGAAATCTGTAATAGCAACGCTGATAACTGTAATAACCTTGATGACTATAATTGGACCCGCATTTTTCGCTCCAACAGTACACGCAGCAGACCCTTCCGACTGGTACATGACAACTAACGGAGTTTTAACCAGCGACAACTACATGCTTTACCCCTACGAAACTGAAAGCTTAGACTTCGGCTTATCCAAATATGGAGAAATGATTAGCTACCCCGTAACGCCAGGTATTGGCGTTGGACTTCAATATCCAGGTTACGAAAGTGTTGGAACTTATGATCAAAAGAAGGGCACTTCGCGGGACGCTTTCGCAAACGAGTACATCGACCCGAAGCTTTGGCTCAACGGATGGCTCATTGACATCCGCTACACCCACAGGACACTGAGAGACAGACAAATTTTGGCGATGGCCATGTTTGCCGACATGGCAGCTTACGGCGGAGAATGGATCGTGGGACACCCATACCCATTCCACTTGGCTCCCCACGGTGGAAGAAAAACCACCGCTTATGCTGAAACTGAAGATTTGCTAGTGCTTTACGACGGGCCGAGAGAAATGATAGCAGTTTCAAGAACTCGTATTTACGACTGGCTAGACAGCGACGAAGACGGAGTAGTGGAGCACCCTGACGAGACGTGGGCAATCTTAGACGTAGTGTTGACTTTCATCTTCAACAAAGTGAAGAAACAAGTCATCATACTCAAAGACATCAAACTGGTGATCTCTGGAAAAGAACTCGCCTCCCCAGTGGACGTGCAGTTCAGCAACAGAGAAGAATGGGACCTTGGACCACCTCCAGCTTACGCCAGCTATGGACACTTCTACCACCAAGCGCTAGAAACCTGCTACGGACCTGAATGGCACCTAGCTCCCGGCATATTGAGGGAGTGGGTGGAAGAAGGCTACGGATTGACCAGCGTTCCCGTCTGGAGAGAACCTTTCGGCGGACCAATCGCTGCAGGCTCGGTACGCGTATACGTCAACGGACAATACATGGAAGAAGGCGAAGACTATACCATCGACTACGAAACCGGCGAGATCACTTGGAATATACCTATAGACTATGAAGACTGGGTTACGGTTGTTTACAAGCTGTGGAAATACTACGAAGTTGAAGGCGAACTCATAGACGCACAAATGAGGCTTCTTCAGGAAGGCGATGGCTATTGGGAAGGCGGACCAGACTGGGGTGTACCTCATCTTTACGATGTGGCTCAAATCATCAGCTCCGACAAAGAATACGTCGGCTGGAAAGCTTTCTGGCCTACCCTGTCAGACTATACCGTTGACGGGTGGGAAAGAGCCCTCACGCCGCTAATCTGGATAAACCAGTCTGACTTTGTGCCAATAACAGACGAGCCTGACATACCCTTCGTAATCGGCGAGTGGGACTTCATGCTGGGCAAAGACTATCCACTGCAGTTCAGAGGAGTCGAAGTAGTAGGCCTCACTGGCCTTCACGACGGCGAAGACGCTCAAATGGGCGAGGGGTACGACAACGTGTTGGACAGAGAAGCCATGTACCAACTGACCGAAATATTCAACCCATTCGACCTGGAGTCGGCAGTTCATAAACAAGCTGCAAGATGGGTTGAATGGCCGATTATAACCAGCTATGGGCAGACTTTCACAACAGACGCGGAAAACGTTCCAGTAATCGTGCGTCCAGACCCCATGACCAGTTGGGTGCAAATAGGCAATCCGTTGCTAAACGAATGGATTCCTGACCCTGAAGAATGGGACCAATACTCTGTGTTCTCTGAGCGAATCTACAACCTGTACACTGGACAACTGCTGGTCAGAGGAGTCGACTACGACATCACACAGCTTTCCACAGGCCGAGCCCAAATCACCTTCTACGTGACAGGCTCCATGAAAATCCTGTACTCCACAATGGGCATGTACATGACAACCGAAGACAACGCAAACAACACTGGCACTTACGGCGTTCCAGACTATGACATGGACTGGTATCTATTTGGAGACGATGCAGAAGCTCCGATAGAGTTCTACATTAAAACTCCAGCACCCACCCAATCTTGGAAGACAGCCACACTAAAAATAAGAGCTGAGGACGTAGACTTGGAAGATAGCGAAATAGACGCTGTGTATCTGAACGGCCACTTACTGGGAGTACTGCAAGGATCTGGAGGCATTGATTGGGCAATATCAGAGTTTGAATTTCCAGGCGAGATTCTAGATCCCACCGGCTGGCAGTTCGTGCAAATATTTGTGGACTGCGACGCAAGCTATACGATACCTTACACCATCAACCCATTCGATAACGCAACGTGGCCCACCATGTATGAGGAGTGGGGCGTCGAGGTCGACTGGGGCGCCATAGTCTTCAACTACGCCGAATACATTCCGATGCCGCGCTATGAGTGGATAACCGTAGGCCGCGACGCTGCAAGCGTCGACTCAGCTGGAGCCGCATTGGTAGCTGCAGCGTTCAAGGACAAACAAGTTGAAATAGGCATAGCAGGCGCAGACATGTACGACTCTGAAATCGCTAACCAACTGCCATGGATAATGCACAAATACGGCACAGGCGACACGTGGCCACACTACTACTACGACAACGGCGAAGGCGACTACCGCACAGCCTTGAAGGACGACTGGTGCCACACGTGGCCGATAACCAGCTCGAACCTTATAGGCATCGGCGGTCCGCTTGCCAACATGCTGTCATACTACGCTAACGACTTCACTGACGCCTTCTACGGCATGCCAGCTTACACTGCAGGTTCACCCTATCAAGGTGGCATCGTGGGCAAAGCATGCTGGATGAGAGGTTGGAACGCGACTTGGAACGTCTACGAGTCAAGCCTCGCCACTGGATACGCTGTCATCTCCACCTACAAAGACATAAACGGCACCGTGATGCTTGTAATATGGGGCCACTGGGGCAGAGACACATACTATGCAACCAAATGGTTCAAAGAAGAAGGCATATTCCAACTGCAAGAAGCACCTAAATGCATAACCTCCCTAATACTCGAAATCGACTACACCAGCACCCCTGAAGGATACAAACCAACCGGCTATACAATCGTAGAAGCCCTAGGCACAATAAGCGAAACCCTCTGGATACACGGCTCGGAATATAAAGGCGGAATACACGACCCATAAAAAACATCCCCCCCTTTTTTATTTTCCCCGTTTTTTCTGTTTCGCCCTAACCAAGCATATTCTCTAAACCGCAGAAACCCATTAGCCTTCAGCGCCATCACTATGCTTATAGTCTGCAACACGAACCAGAATAAAGCCACGCTCCCAACAAAAACTAATATAATCTGAAGCCGTGAAGCTCTAACCACTTTTTGCTGCGTAGACTTTGTTTATTACGTCTAAGATTTTCTTTTCAAAAATCGTACGGTCAAAAGCCATCGCCCGCTTGCGAGCTCTAGCTGAAACCTGTCTCCTCAACTCTTCATCTTCCAACAGCATCATAATTATGTCTGCAGCCTCGCCGACGCTCCGATAAGAATAGCCATATCGCCCCTGCTTCTCGTCAAGAACGTCAAACCAAGGACCACCATTCCTCGGCACAACCGGAACACACCCAGCAGCCATAGCCTCAACCACAGCCATACCGAACGCCTCAAAAGACTGTGTGTGGAGAAAAACTTTGGCTTCAGACATCGCCTTCCGCAAAAACGATATCGGCTCATTCGTCAACAGTTGAACGCGGTCATGAACCCCCAAACGCTCAGCCAACACTTGTATTGCCGAAATGGTTGTTTCCGAGGCTTTGTCGCTAGGTCCAACTATCAAAAATTTCGAGTTTTTGACATGCTTGGCAACCTTCGGAACATGTTCAAGAGTTTTTCCTGCGCGAAAACGCGACGCTGAAAGAACAAGGTTGTCATGCCTCTTCTTCTCGGACAATGAACTGAACTCTTCCGAATCCACTGGAGGATGCACAACTAAAGCGCGACGATCAAACTTTCTCTCAATTATGTTTGCAGTGAACTTTGAGTTGGTCAGCAACAAAGAATTTTTGTTCAAACGATCTGCCACAGCCTTTAACCACAAATCATATACTTTGCTGCAGCAACGCCACCAACTGTTTTGTATGGGTAGACTCTCTGGATAATCAAAAGCCGCCCTCAAAGGAACGGCGTTGATATAAGCAATATCTTCCACAAAATTCACGAGTTCACCAGAGGTATTGATGATCAAATCATACTTCTTCAACCTCAGCAAAACAGACTCTGCAAAAAGAAACGCCAAAGCCAACAACCCACGCGACATTAGAGAATCGGTCTCGAACACGTGTGGAACCAAAAAAACTTCACAGTCTGGCTCACAAGCTAAACCATACTTGGCATATATCCGCTCCAAGTTTGTCTTATCAAGCGTAGCAATTGTAACCCTATTCCCGGCTTTGCGCAACGCTTGAGCCATAACTATACATAATCTCTCTGCCCCGCCGCATAGATTAAGAGACGAATGAACAACCGCAATTCTCGTTTTTTTTCCCTCAAACGGCTAAAAGTAATAAGAACACTGATTTTATATTTCTATGCTTTCAATAATAAACAAACAAGTTTCGCGCTCTAGGAAAGATGGAAACTTTGAAGACAACATGGCCTACCATACTTGCAAAAACGTTTTTTCTATTCAATCAATTTAAAAACATGCTACTCAAACTCATAAAAACCCGGCCCTACGACATTCTCTTAATCGCCGCAATTATCATCTACGGAACAGTCTTCTCCTACTTTACCACACTAAAACACAACGTTTTCCAAAGCTACGCTTGGGACCTCGGAATATTCAACCAAGCACTCTACACAACACTCCACAACGGAAGGCTTCTGTACTATACAGTTGAATTGTTCTTAAACCCAACCGGAAGCTTTTTTGCGTTGCATGTAAGTCCAATCCTCTTCTTGATATTACCCCTTTATGCTATCAATCCTTCACCAACAACCTTGCTTGTAATCAAATCTTTTGCGCTAGGAGCCGGAGCACTTCCACTTTACCTTCTATCAAAAGAATTAATAAGAAACAAAAAAGCCAGTTTAATGTTTGCTCTTATCTACTTATTGTATCCTCCTCTCCAAGGAGCCAACTGGTTTGATTTTCAACCACAAATATTCATTCCTTTCTTATTTTTTTCGATGCATTACTTCATGATAAAAAAGCGTTGGAAACTATACTTCTCCAGCATGGCACTTACTTTGATGATAATGGAACAATTACCTTTAATAGTGTTCCTTTTTGCAGCTTTTTGTCTAATAAATGCCAAAATAGGGCTGCGCAAATCTATCAAGCGCCTAAAATTGAGTGAAAGTTTAGTGTCACTTATCACTATGATAGTCTGCATGATTTATTTTCCAGCCACGATTTACATCAAGAATCTATTTCCAATTAGTCCGGAATTTTTGGAAAGATACGTAGCATTAGCCAATTTTAGTGTTCTTGGGGTAGAAGGCGATCCACTGTTAACTCCGATTTATGCCATTATGAACCCTCAACGTGCTTTTCAAGCTTTGATGTATGATTATCATATCAAGTTTTTCTATATACTGTTAGCATTTGGGCCTCTGCTTTTCATTTCCTTCAGAAACAAACTCTGCTTGGTAGCTCTTGCGTTTTTGACTCCGCTTTTCCTTTCAAACTATCTTCCTTACTACACTGTAGGTGCTCATTATCCACTTTATATACTTGCATTAATATTTATCGGAGCAATCTATGCTTTGAAACATCTTCAGCTTGAGAGCAAAATGTTTACTCTTAAAACGATGTTGGCTGTTGCATTAGTTTTTGTCATAAGTACTAGTCCACTCTCTCCAGTATCTAATGCATTTATAAAGGAAGAATTGTTATGGTATCCAACTATTGACTTTACAATAGATGAAAATATTAATTCACTACATGCGTTAATAAACTTGATTCCTTCACACGCTTCGATATTGACACAGAATCATATATTCCCTCATGTTTCGAGCAGAATAAACGCATATGTCCTTCCATTTTACCGTGTAGGAGACGAGTATGCTAGTTCCCTTATGGACAAGAGCGAATATATCCTTCTAGATTTTTCATATCAAGATCCTATGAGAAATCTTGTCTTCAACAAAATTTCAAGCGACAATTCTTTCGGCGTCTATGCTTTGGCTACGAGGGCTGTTCTATTCAGGCGCGACTATGATGGCGAGCCCATGTTTGCACATTATACTGAACAAAGAGTTCTATTAGCCTACAAAGACCTTACTACAGCTTCTTCGGCCAAACTAGTATTAGATCCATCAACAACAAGTGAGCACGTAGTGTTATACCCCCAAGAAGCAGGTGACGGAGTATTTGCTTTTGGACCTTACGCATGTTTACTCCAAGGCACCTACAATGCTACATTCAAAGTCAAGACCACGGAGCATAACACAAATTCACAGATAGGCACCCTCGACGTTTCATACGACTATGGCAACCGCATTATATCTAAAAGAAACATCTACGGTTTCGAATTGAAACCTCACGAATGGACCAATTTCACTCTTTCTTTCACCGTGACAGGACTTACAACGGGAGTTGAGTTTCGAGCCTTCAGCAGCGGAGCCAGCGACCTATACATAGACAGGATCTCTGTCAAAAGAGTTTCAACCGTTGCCGAAACCGAGTTTGGGCTAAGAACTTTCACTCCCAAAGATCTAATGCTCGTAAGCGGCTCTATGAACGAAGAAGGCATTTTTGTTCACGAACGTAACACAACAAGCCAGTTCTTTTGGTACGGACCTTACGAATCCCTGCCTCCAGGGAGCTTCAATGTCACGTTTTTCTTAGCCGTATCTCCACCGCCTAGCAACAATGACAGAATTTTGACTTTGGAAATCACGTCAGACTTGGGAGATAATGTATTAGGTGTGATCGACGTGAACTCTTCAACCTTCATTAACAGCTATCAGAATAGTGATTGGCATAGATTTACAATCCACTTTGTAAGTGAAGAATACCTAAATGAGGTTGAGTTTAGAGGAATAATGCCATCACCGAATTACGAAATACGCTTAGCTTTTATTCTCCTTGAGAAAGTTGGTTGAGCGCTCTTTGACTATCAAATCACATCTGGAGTGCTATTGGATTTGAGAGTTAGAATCAAAAGGCGGCGATGATGTTCTGGCTGTCAAAGTTTACCTATCTCAAATCGAGAAGCTTTACATACATTGCGAACTTTTTCCTGAATTTTTCTTCGTCGAATTTTTCTGCAGTTTTTCTAAGCATCTTCTTTAGTTCAGAATCTTGTAAGCCGACACCTGCGTCAATTTTCTGCGCAGCTTCGCTTGAACTAGCATAAAGCAGATCCTCAGGCAGATACTCAGTTACCCCACCACTTTTGTGTGCTATCGGAATACATCCAGAGGCCATGGCTTCCACCACGGTGATCCCAAAAGGCTCGTTCAAACTCAAATGTAAATAATGAGAAAGAGCGTGAAATAGTCTCAGCTTAACTTGTTCGCTAACATATCCTAAATAGTCAATTCTAAGCCCTTTCTTTTTCAGGTTTTGGACAACCCTCAAACCTGTTTGATCTGCGCGTCCAACAACGACGAATCTAACATTCTTTTCCAACTTTTCAACAATATCAGAGAGAAACATTATACCGCTAGCAGCCTCAGGTTTTGCGACAAGCACAGCAAACTCTCTTCGATTTTGAAACCTAAAACCCGCCAAAGAAGAAAACCGAACAGGCGGGTAGAGCACAAATGAATCTAAACCATATAACTTCTTGATCAATCGTTTTGTGAAGAAGCTGTTACTCAAATGCAAAACATGGCTTCTCTTGGCTAAACACCATATCGGAGACAACTTTTCCCTCTCATGCACCATCCATCCAATTTTCTCACTTGGGCTCAAATAACCCCTGCCCACATAGCTACATATCCCCGCCTTTGGCTGATGATACACAAGATGTCCAAAAACAGGAAAGATCGGACTCGAAGATGTAATAACTAGATTACGACTCCAGCAGCGTTTCAAAAGCGAATCAAACACACAGCGAAAATGTAGCAACAATTGATAGTAACGCTTTCTCCACATTTTTATGTCATTATGGCTCATTAAATTTTTAAGTAAAAGAGGTACAGAGACCTCATTGACTTTATATCTTCGTTTCAACAATTCTTCTTTCATAACTTTATATACATATTCTCCACCAGTTTTGGGTGTTAAAGTGTCGTTAATACTAATCATTACAACTTGAGATCGCCTCACTTCAAAACCCATCCCGCATAGAGATCACTCAATTCAGACCTCGTTCGTTGATAGACTAGCCCACATTCAAAATGTCAACCCACTTCTCAAATATTTCCCCAACATCAAACGTCACAGCCTTACTTCTACAATAGCTCCTCATATCCACATCATAGCCATTTCGCCATAAACTTACTGCAAGAGTGTACAGCTCTTCGTCTCTATCTACAAGCCATCCGGTCTTTCGGTTGGTAACAGTTTCTGAAGGACCTTGCTTATTATATGTTAACACGGGAGTTCCACAAGCCATGCTCTCCACCGGTACGTAGCCGAAAGGTTCATGGTTGAAAGCAAACAGCGTGTAAAGTGCATTTGAATACAGATCCACCAGTTCTTCATCAGAGACTCTTCCCAAAAAATCAATGTTCGGATGGCTTAACAGCGCTCTCGGTATAGACGAGGTATTGCCAAAAGCTTTGATCACAACACCAGCGTCGGCAGTTGCCTTAATAACTGAAAATCTGCTTTCTTTGCCATATACTCCGAAATGAGTCAAAACATAATCAGCAATAGGTTTCGAAGCTGTGGGTTTAAAAAACGAGCAATCCAACGGAGGATTTATGACCTCTTCAACTTGTATACCCCACTCCTTGTACATTGACGCACAAAACGCTGAATTAGCCACAAAAAACCTAGAAAAATCCCGAAACCTCCTAACCAAACGACGCTCCAACACCCTCAACGACGACCCCGACAACTGATAAGCATACCTATAACCCAAAGACACCTCACTAAACACGTCGTCAAGGGCTCTAGTCATAAGTCCCTGAGCATAATAAACATCAGCCTGCCCAATAACACATGACGAAGTATTGATGACTATACCCGAACTCTGCATTTCAGCAGCTTTTGGTCGGATTAAACATCTCGCCCAAGCATCAAAAGTTGGAAACGAAGATATAACAGAAAACTTTGGCCCAACAGATTTTAAACGGATATCCATATTCTGCAACGTCGAAGCAATTTCTCTGTCAAAACGTGGAGCTACAAATGTGACATCATACCCACTTCGACGGAACTCTCTCGCCAACAAAAGAGCAGGTCTCACCGCCCCCGTAGTAGTAACAAGAGGATCTGTTATGAAACACACATCCATTATAGACCCTCATAAACCCGCAACGCTCATCATCAGCACCGTTCAACGGTTGTACATCTACGATTATGGAATCCTATATTTAAAACCTCTAGAAACTCACAACTCAATGCTTCAAAAGAGCACGGTGAGAAACACCATCTGAGCTGACGCCTTTGCTCTCTATAAAGCCAGATAAAACCTGCAACCATTTTTCAAGATAAATCCTCCTATCAAACTTGGACGCGGTCTTTACACAGTTCTGCCTCATTCCAGAAGGGTAAGCTTCTTTCCACAGTTCCACGGCTTTTTCTACGAACTCTTCGTCACGATCTGCAAGCCACCCAGTTCGGTCATGAACCACATACTCACTTGGACCCTGCATATTACTCGTAAGCACGGGAGTCCCACAAGCCATACTTTCAACCGGCACATAACCAAAAGGCTCATGAGTAAACGGAAACAACGTAAACAAAGCATTCGAATACGCATCCACCAACTCAGGGAGGGTAACTCTCCCCAAAAACTCAATGTTAGGATGCCTCCTCAAACTCTTACTAATAAACGGAGTTTTACAACCAAAAGCCTTAACCTTAACGCCCACATCCGCCACCTTCTTAACAACCGAAAACTTGGTCTCCTTCCCAAAATAAGTCAGAACATAATCAGAAGACGGACGTGACACTGACGGGCTAAACGTCTCACAGTCAACAGGAGGATAAATCACCCCGTCAACACCAACCCCGAAGCCAGAATACATCGAAGCACAAAACTTGGAATTGGCAATAACCAACGTGGAAACATTAGCCATACGATTAACAAGCCTCACATCGGCATACTCGATGACAGGCCTCAAAAAACTGTACGCAACTCTAAAACCACCTGAAAGCTCCTCCTCTATATCTTTCAAAGCAACAGAAGGCGGACCCTGCAAATACCAAACCGACGCAGGCACAGAAACCACCTGCGAAAAATTAACACTCACCGCAGAATTGTTAACCGCACGCCTTGAATTAAGACTGAAAAAAGCCTCTCTTACCCACGTTTCTAACCACAACAAAGAAAGACCTGAACTCTTAGCGGCAAGCCTCGCATGCAAGTTCACAGGCGTTATACCGCCTTCCCTTAAACTCTTCTCCACATCATCTGACATTATCGGTGACATAACACAAACACTATAACCCTTAGCCACTAAGGCGTCAGCCAAATACGCAGCTGGCCGAATCGATCCCTCCAAATCAAGCATTATGTCACAGACTAGGGTAAAATCCATCATCTCATCGACCAATACCGATACAAACTAAACTCACGAATTTTAATATAAAACCTTCGATAAACCAAACCCAACACACCCCGAATAAACGCCTCCAGAAAACCCTCAGGCCACCGACAAACACGATTTCAACTCGCAAAACAACTTTCCCCACTGGAATATACGAAAGTTTCATATACCAATCATCAACTACACAGTAGCATATTATCTAGAGCTGAGGGTAACAGTGAAACAATGCACGGCTGACGACACAGATAATTCTAACGTGGCTATAATTCTCCCCACCTACTGTGAAGCCGAAAACATTGAAAACCTAACACACACCATCAAAAACCTAAAAATCAACACAACCCTCATCATAATAGACGACTCAAGCCCAGACGCAACACAAAACATAGTCAAAAAACTCAGCCAAAAATACCCCAACATAACCCTGCTAAGCAGACCAAACAAAGCCGGCCTCGGCACAGCGATAACCGACGGCTTCCGCTTCATCCTATCCCAACCATCTACCCCCGACTACATAATAACCATGGACGCCGACTACTCCCACAACCCAAAAGAAATCCCAAAACTACTGCAAACAGCCACCCAAGGATACGACCTAGTCGTAGGAAGCCGCTACTGCCCAGGCGGAAAAGTCAAAGGCTGGAACCTAACCAGGCTGATAATAAGCAAAATAGCCAACAAACTAACAGCAAAACTAGTAGCCCTCCCCATCAACGACTTCACCAGCGGCTTCAGATGCTACTCAAAACAATACGTCCAAAAAATACTACCAAACCTACACAGCGAAACATACGAAATCCAAATCGAAACCCTCCGACAAGCACGCCTCCAAAACGCCAAAGTCACAGAAACCCCCATAACCTTCACAAACAGAAAAAAAGGAAAATCAAAACTAACCAAAAACGAGGTTTTCAACTTCATACTATACACATTGAAAACCACAGTAAAACAGCTATCATACGTTTAATGCATCGCTAAAACTGCAAATGCTTATCTAAGCCTCTCTTTGAAGACACAAAATTCATTGTCAGCTTGTCTGTCGCCAAATATTTATTGATTAACTCTCACCATCTTTTTGAACATGCAAACACGTGGAGAGCAACGAGTTTAAAAGAGACAACAAACAAAAAACATAGAAACAACGTTTGGAGCCCATTTCGTTCACGGTGTCAGATGAATCATTTTATATTCTGGACATGTCAGAAACTCGTTAATAACGTCGTGTTTAGCCATTCCTGCGTGGAGAGCTCCCACCCAGTTTTTGTAGCCCTCTGTCTCAGGAGTTCTTCTTAAGAGCCCCAAATAAAGTTGATAAACCAGCTTCTCTTCAGGATTCACCATCTGATACTCCAAACACTCATAAAAAGCATGTATTATCAGTTCGGCCCTCGTGAATTCGCCTGTCTCCAGTTTTCCAACCCAAAAGTCGAGACCCTCGGCATCTGGCTCCCTATGCAGCATGCCCCTGTAGAGCTTCGTGACAAACTCGACGTTGCTTTGCTCTCCAAACCGCGCCTCCCACTCCGTACTGTTCAACCAGTCTTCAAGCATCTGATTCCACGTCATGGCCCCAGAATTCAACGCCGCCACATAATGATCGTAGCCTCCTTGATCGGGCACCCTTTCAAAAACACCGTCATACATCAAAGCCACAAACAACCTGTTCCCCCAATTATTCTGATATTCTTCCGAATTAAACACAGCTTCAACAAACCCTGCCCTCGTTATCCTTCCACTTTCAAGTTCACCCACCCAAAATGCCAAACCTTCAGGCTCCGCTTCTCTGAAGTGAAGGTCGCGGTAGCACCTGTCGACAAACGCGGCGGACCCAATAGGAACATTCGTGGCTGTCAACGTGATGTTGCCACGGGAATATTTACTTCTTTCATCCCACCCTACTAATAAGCCGCTTTCCTTGTCATACCAAGCCGTAATACTGAAATCTATGAAATCTCCGTAAACTTCCCAACAGTCAATCGTCATATCACCTACCCTTATAGCCCGATCACCAACAACTGTTCCACTATCTGTCCACCAATTCAACGACGACCCTAAATCAACGTTGGTTTCAATCCAGCCCACATACCACGTTCCCACCCACCACGACATTGAACCCGCATTCACAAACCTATCCATAATATCCACGGCCAAATAGTAATAGGTCGTCTCAAATAGCTGACTAGCATTAACCCCGCCAGTGCTCACTGCAATGGAAGTGTTAATCAGCCAAGGCGTCAAATAAGGCCCATACTCAAAACGCCACTCTTGCTCTAGGGCAATTTCCTCTGACGAACCATTGAAAACCCTCGCCGTGTAATTTGCCCATTGCCCCTCAACCGGATTTATAAGTGGCCGTCTAACTTCGATTAACTTCGAAACAGCATTGTTTGCCACAAATGTCTCTTCTGGCTCCGGAGGCACATACGCCGTAATGTTATATGTGGCCCTCCACGGAGGAGACCATAAATAGCTTATAGAGTAAGAGTCGCCTACAACAAGCTCAGGCACAAATGAAAAAGCAACGGTGCTGCCATCTATGAGCAAATAAAGCTGTACATCGGTCATGTTATTCAATCCAGTGTTATAAACAGTCGCCTCCAGAGAGACTGATGTGCCAGGTGCAATATAGTCTGGAGCTTCAACCGAGACAGCCAAGTCATATTCAACCCAGCCTATAGGAATATTCGTATCGGCTAATTTGGCTCCCGAAACATACCCTTCTGCCACGCCTTCAAGGAGAACCATTACTCCAGAAGTCTTATCAAACCACAGCGAATAATTATAATCGTAATACGTCATTGAAAGCTTCCAGCAGTCGACGAGACGATTACTTATTTGAACCGGTTCGCTGTCGATGACAGTTGCAATAGTATCTAAAATTCTAACCGTAGAACCTATAGTGATGTTTGTTTCGATCCAATACGGGTAATACGTTTCATTGGCTGAGGAAGGCGCAACAACCTTCCGGTCAAGAGTGCTTACAACAATCCAACTGGAATAAGAATAGCCATCACCCACAGACGTCATCGTGATGTTCACGAGATAAGGCGCAACATACTCAAGATAATCCACATAGAAAAAGCCCAGTCCCCAATAAATGGTGTAATTTGCATATTGCCCTTCCAACGGGTTAATCATTGGACGACTAACCACTGTAAGAACCGTTGCTCTATTGTTCACGGTGGTTTCTTCTCCGGGCACTGCTGGAGCATAAGCGGTAACATTATAGTACCCTTCAATAAGCGGGGTCCACAAATATGTGATTGCCCAATTTTCTCCAGCTGGCAGCTCGGATATCGTTGTGGAATTGACGGTGGTGTTGTCAATCGTCAAGTAAAGCTCCACATTGGCTTCATTGCTCAAACCTAAATTGTAAACAGTAGCATTCAACAGGACAGTCTCTTCAGGCGTTGAATATGTTGGAGCGTCTAAAGACACGACCAACTCGTGCTCAGGTCTCTCATAGCTGGACCACGTAATTGCGTTGTAAAGCAACTGCAAATGATGATGATATCGAGCCGGCATTATTTCTAGCCAAGGAGACAAATACACCAAGCCTCTATTGGTCACTACGGCGCTTTCCTTAAACGATCCACGTGCCACATATTCACCTCCCGCAAGCTCATTTGAATCCCACACTCCGTCATGTGGCAACGCTGTGCCTGTTTGAGGAAAGACAAACGGGCTAGGAATCCCTTCAAAAAGCGGATGTGATGCCTCTTCAACCTCCAAAAGATCAGTTGTCGTCCCATACCACGTGGTTGTCTCACTCATTCCAAAGAGCCGAGCTAACTTGTTGTTGTTGGGCACCATGTACCAGAAAGTGCCTGCAGTGGCGACAAGCCCATGCCCCTCCATCACGTATCTCCCAACAGCGTCGATTTCCGCGTCGGCAAATTCCCATTGGTATGCGCACGAAATTATGAGCACATCAGCCTCTGTGGCCGCAATGTCCTCGTAGCTTATGTCTTCTTTGTTCAGAGTCAAATAATCAATATAGATCAGCGTGTCGCCGAAAACATCCCAGTTTGTATTCAAAACACGCCATGTGGCAATAACTTCAGCTAGGTCAGTGCCCGCCGAATCTAGAACAACAGCCTTCAACGGAACGCCTACATAAACAAATGTGCTAAAAACATTGTTTTCGCTATCTGTTTCCCCCGGCACCGGAACAATATAAACCGTAACGTTGTACCGTCCTTCAGTCACAGGGTTCCACTCCAGATAGGCCGTGGATTCCCCGTAGCTTTGAATGAAACCTAAAACTGTGGAATCAACCATAGATCCGTTGACAAAAAGCTGCACTTCAACATCGGTTTCGTTGACACTTCCAAAATTGAACACGGTGCCATTTATCAACGCTACCGTTTCAGGCTCAACATAAGGCGGAGTGTTAACCTCCACAAACATCAATTCGTGAACAGGCGGAACAGTAACAACTCCCTTCCTTGCGTTAACCCTTCCATACCCATAACGTTCATCAAACCCTGTTTGCCCCAAGTCATCCGCTGTGTACCTCAACCACGACTTAACCCAATCCCGAGTTACGTTAGGAAATTGGCTCAACATTAAAGCAGCCACTCCAGCAACATGAGGACAAGCCATAGAAGTGCCACTCAAATAATCATAATTCATAGCATAGCCCCAATCATTCATGGTCACCCAATACGTCGGCATCGTCGAATAAACGCTGACCCCCGGAGCTGCCAACTCGATCCAGTCGCCGAAATTGGAGAAATAAGCCGGTATATCGCTTTGATCAGTAGCTGCAATCGCTAATACTTCATCATAAGCCGCAGGGTACATCTTCATGCTCGTTGCCTGATTTCCCGCAGATGCAACCAGCAACACCCCCGCATCATATGCATATCTAATCGCATCATAAATCACTTGACTGCTCTCACTGCTTCCCCAACTCATACTAATTATGTCAGCACCTTGATCGGCGGCATGAATTATTGCATTAGCAAGTTGATAGTCATTTCCACTGCCATACTGGTCCAAACCTTTCTCCGCCATAACCCTCACCTGCGCTAACCCAGCTATTCCAACCCCATTGTCAATAACAGCAGCTATTATACCCGCAACATGAGTGCCATGTCCATGATCGTCTAGAGGATCAAAATCTCTATTAACCCAATCACGACCAAGCGGAACATAGTTAGCAGCCAAATCAGGATGACTCCAATCGATACCTGTATCAACCACCGCCACGAGAACGCTATCGCTACCCACAGTCGTGTTCCAAGCCCAATCCGCCTCAATCTTCCGCGGCCCCCACTGCAAACTCCAATACGGATCACCCGGAACCAACTGAGCCTCAAAACGTACACTCGCCTCAACATACCTCACCAAATCCAACGCCAACGCTTCACCTCTGAAAGAAGCAACGCTTTCTACCGGCACATCAACTACAAGAGCGACTTTCCCACCTGCCAAAGAAACAAAATCCACAACCCTCCCCCCATCTTTAACGACAAGACCATCCAAAAACATGAAATCCTGAAAACCTCGAGAACGAACACCAACAACCAACCGCACAAACCCGTTTTCACCCCACCTATTCGCATATGCTCCCCAACTGGCCGAATTCCCATCTGCAAAATCCCCAAAAAAGAAACCTGAATCAACAGCCGACAACCCCTCAGCAACATCTGAACCCAAAATCGCAGCAAAACCAGAATCTCCACCATACACGTCATCCTCAATAGCAAAGTTTGAAAACGACCTGATAGCAAAAACAACATTCAACACACTAATCAGTAACATCGAAACCAGAAACACTCCAACATAATTCATAAGCCTCAATAACATCTCGCCTCCCAACTATTTCCTCAATCACGCATATATCCTATCTGAAAACAATAAAGTTTTCGCCGAAAAGCCAATCGCAACCGCAACGGTTTACAAAACTGTCCATCCCTCAAAGACGGACCAGACGAAAACGAAAACCGAACCCGCCCCACCCAACAAACAAAAACAACAGCGACAACAAAAAACTAAGTCAACAAACGCACAAACACCGAACGCACCCCCAAAACAACCACACACCATACAATCCCTTAACAACTTTAAAACAACGACAAAGACCGAACCTAACACTGAAGCAAGGACAGCTTGGGCAGTTACACTTTTACAAGCTTTGTTCTGGTTTTGTAAAAGACGGCTTTTTCTGGCGAGTGCACGTGAATTTCGAACGGCTCTCTTATCCCTGCCTTCCAGAGTTCAGAATGAACCCTAGCTGGGTGCAGCTTTGTAATTATGAGAATATCAATGTCGCTTGAGTAATTGTGCTTTTTCTCCGCAACTGAGCCGAACATGAAGGTTTCCGCTTCTGGATCAAGTTTATGAACCGTATTTTTAATAGTTTTCAGATGTTCCGATAGGTTTCTAAAGGTTTTCTGCCTTTTCAGCGCGGTCTTTACTAAAAGCTCACGTGACACTTTTCATAACCTCTTTAACAGCCTTTGTCAGCTTTCCCACTTCCCGCTCAGTAAATTCCCTCATTACATACCTAGAGGTTATGTAAGCGTCTTCCAACATGCCCAATTCCAACAGATAATTATCCAAAACACTTCTTATAGCCGATTTCCTGTTTTCCGAAACCAAGTCTGACAGCATCTCCAAAAGAGCCCTGACACTGTGAGTTCTCGGATAGCCAACGCCTACGGCCAACACTTTTGCCTTCAAAAAAAGCTGCAGCGCCTGTTCAAGACTAAAAACTGCGAGGTCAAAAAAGCCCTTACTTGACTGATATTCAGCGGTTTCCAGAAAATCCCTTGACCTTTTAAGCAGACGTTTTTCCTCTTCTTCACGGGTCACCGTATACCCTTCTTCCTTTGACATAAACCTATCGATCCTAAATATTTAAGCCTGTTACCGAGGCTTCAAAAAGCTTAACGAAAAACACCCCCTCACCGCCTATTCAAAAAGAAAAAACGAGATCAAAGTTGTAACAACGATTATAACGACAATGCCCAAGAAATTATTGAAAGAAAACATGAAAAAGTAGGGCTAGACAAGCCTCGCTGAGGACTTGTCTTCTCTTGCAATTCTCCTTATTTGCTCTGCTGATATCAAAAGTTTCGCCTCAATTCCTCAAGAGTTTCCTCGGAAACATTCAACAAAAGGCTCCATCGCGTGTTGTACCTGCCTTTTCTGGGGCGTGTGAGGTCAAAAGCCGACATTCCCGGCGAAATCATTTTCTTCACCTTCGAAAGAACCTCTGCAGCTACATCAATGTTTAAGCTCTCCACAAGATAGCCGAGTCTCTTGACTACTGCAGTATTTCCCATTCTTTCCGCATAATTCACGATTTTTTCGATCGCCACGTTTTCCCCGGCATTCCAAAGATACTTCGCCACTTCAAGCATGCCTCCGCAGTGCTCAGGATGGTCTAACGCGTCCGCTAACGTCTTCTCAAAATCCGAAATATTGACCTTACATGTGCCGAAGTTTCTCCTTATTTCCACAGGTATAGTTATCTGCCTCTTCCTAGTGACCACAACCTCAGTCAGTCAAACATAACCCCAAATAGAACTTCCGAAACATGCTAACCTTTAACCCTGCCCCGCAAGATTCAACCTCTCAAAATAATGTGGGCATCAAAAAAGCCTTCATACCTGCTGACTCAAATCTACGCTGTTCACCACGAAGGTCTTGACCATTCAAGGACTCGGACTTGAAACTGTTAAGAATCCTGAAAATATCAAAGAAGTGCTTGTTACAAGTGCGGCGGATAAGGGTTAAATCGCTGCAAAGGGCTGATTCTTCAAAACTGTTCAGCTAAAGAAACAACTTTGCATTCTATTAAACCACTTATGTCTTCACGGCGTTTTAAGATGTCTTCATCTAAAGTTACGAAATAATCAATTTTTTGCCCATAAATCCGTGACGCTATGGAGGCAGATGCCAAATGAAGGGTATCCAATGTTTTGACACCGGTCTTTGCACCTATCTCAAGAGCCAACGCAAATAACGCTGGAAGCTTCACCTGTCGCTCCGTAACGTTAACCGAGATCTCGCCGCCCATGGGAATAAACTCCAAATTATTGATGTTTACCACTCTTCGAAGGAAAGCTCCAGCCACCTCTGTTTGCCCCAACTCCCCCACTCTGTCATCGAACCTTTCATAAGCCCTACTCGTAGCACAAACCACCTCAACCAAACTCAACACAGAAGTCACTGCAGACAACTCTCCCCTCTCTATTCTATTCAGAAGAATTTTCGCCTCATCATGCCGAGGTTCACCGGGCGCATACCTCGCCAAAACAACGTTGGTATCCAGATAAAGCAACATTAACCTCGACCTTCAGCAACAAGTTTAGCCACGCTTTTCCCTCCGAAAAGTTTAGCTCCAACTTGCTCTAACTCCTCATCTTCCAAGACAGGCGCATTCGCTATCAACTCTTGAATCCCGTCGCCTAAAACCAATTCAGGATGCTCTTCCAAATACTTCTCAATAATCATTCTCAAAGCTTCACTTCTACTTTTAAAATAACCCCTAGAAACTGCTTGATCCACCTTCTTCAGCAACTCTTGTGAAAATCGCGACGTAATCACCTCTTCCACGCGGACATCACCACCACTAAAACGTATACATTTTGAATACATAAACCTTCCGCACCCACCAAACAACCACACCGAACACAGATAAAAACCTCCAAACAACCAACCCCTAGACAAAAAAACAACCTGCACGAAACGCAACAAGACACACATCGATGCAGCCTACAAGCTTCTCGCCCTGCGGAACCCTGCAAAAACATGCGACAACGACTCACAACCCGAACCTCACCTATGTCAAAAAGGCAACCTGCTGAATGCTAACTAAAAAGTCGGAGTCAACCTTTTAAGTCTGATCGACAACTAGAATCCTGGTGAAAACTCATGAGTCTGACAATGGAGGCTCGCGTCGGCAAGAAGTACACCATCTACCTCCCCAAAGCCATAGTTGAAGCCACCGGAATAAGGGAAGGTGAAAAAGTGCTACTAAGAGTTGCCGGGAACACCATCATTCTAGAAACCCTTCAAGACCCTATCAAACTAGCTCTCTCCGGAAAAAAGTTTGCGTCAATAAAACCTGAGCAAATTGAGGCAATAAGCCTTGAAGAACAAACACGCCACACTAAGAATTCTCCTTGATACATCTTTCATACTTCCATCCCTAGGAATCGATGTCGGTGAAGACGTCTCAAAAGGCCTCAAAAAGATTATCGACATCAAAGCCGAAATATACTACTCACACTTCAGCATCCTAGAATCACTATGGATAGCAGCCAGACTTGTAACAAGCACAACCTTTGATGATGAAAGCTTCAGCCTTGGCCTGAGAAGCATTATCGAGGGCGACAAATACATAAAAGTGGAGGAGGATTCCAGAACGTTCAATGAAGCCCTAAAACTATACACGCTAGGCCACAAAGACATGATGGACAACATACTCTACGCAAACTCAACCAGTTTCAACCTCCAACTACTAACCCTAGACAACAAACTCAAAGAATTCATACATGAAAGAGGACTAAAAGACACCCTCATATCCCCAAACCAAATAACTTGCTAACCCTTTCATAAATCCAAAACCTCTACTCATCAACGGCACATCAAAACATTCCAACAAAAGAAAAAAGACTCCCTCGCAGATTACGATAACGTAGAGCCAATCTTCACGTTTTTGTTTCGCGGCAGCCTATTGCCAATTCCAGTCTCCCTCATTTCTGTCTGCCAACACATGTTTTAAACACGGCTAAAACATTAATCAGGAAGCGAAAAGTAATAGGCAACTATTGAACATCGTTTGCCAGAAAGGTGATAGTTATGGAAAGATGGTTTGCAAGAAGGCGAAAGTCAAAGGTTCTCGAACTTGCCGACAGACAAATGATCTTAGCCACCGACACGGTCGTAGACCTGCAGAAAGCCATCGCAGCCGCGGCGCAGGGCGACAAAAAAGAAGCCGAATCCCACATCGGACATCTGTCTAAAATCGAACACGAAATCGACGAATTGAGACGAACCGTCTTCGAAGAACTAACAAAAGACACCATGGCTCCACAAGACCGCGAAGACATAATGCACCTAGTCAAAAGACTCGACGAAATGGCAGACCACGTCAAAGACGGCGCCAGAAGCCTCGATCTTATAACCAAAACAACAATCGAACAAGTCTTCTGGAAGCCTCTAGTTGACATAGCAACCAAACTAGTTGAAATCACAAAAATTCTACGCAAAGCAATCGAAGCCCTAGGAACCAACCCCTCAGAAGCAAAACGCCTCGCAATAACAATCGACAAAATAGAAGGTGAAATCGACCAAAAATACCAAGAAATAAAAGAACTTCTCCTAGAACACTCGGACAAGATGAACGCTGCTACAGTTCTTTTCCTACGCGAATTAGCAGAAGAAATGGAACACGTAGCCGACTCCTGCGACGACACAGCAGACTATGTAAGAATTCTCGCAGCAACAAGAGAATTCTAAAACGCAACTCACGCAGCATCGACGACGCTCAACCCAACAAAGAGAGAAAAACAGAATTGCCCAAATTCAAAACCCTCAACGAACTCTCATCAAGACAAACAATAAAATACCTCATCTACATCGGCGCCATACTCTTCTTCCTAACACTGATTTTAACTCCACCTCTCTTCGGAATCGGCTTAAAATGGAATCTAGTAAGCGAAATCCTCGAAAACGCAACGCTAATGGCAAGAGCGAAGAACGCCATCTGGGCATCCTTTGCTGTTGCAGTTCTGGTCTCCATAATCGATCTTGCGGCGGGGATACCCACAGCATGGTTTGTAGCGAGGGGAAAATCCAGATGGCTAAACGTCATAGACACCTTAGCTGACATCCCTTTTGTGGTTCCCACAGTTACGCTGGGCTACTCTCTCCTCTTGTTTTGGAGCGGCCCCCAAGGCATTTCGTCACTTTTCGGCGAGCCCCTAGTTTCTGAAGGGTGGCTCCTCGTAATCCTTCTCCACTTTGTTTTCTCCTTCCCAGTGGTGGTACGAGTTATGGTTGGAGCACTTCTTGACTATCAACGCACCTTCGAAGAAGCCGCCAGAACCCTCGGGGCGCCGCCGCTCACAGTGGACAGATCTGTCACTTTCCCCATTTTAAAACCCGCCTTAATCGGCGCCTTCGTACTGGCTTTTGCACGTTCAATCAGCGAAACGGGTGCAACCATGATGGTGGCTGGAACATTTGAAAACGGCGCAATTTTTGTGAAAAACATGAAAGACGCAAATCAAGAAGGCCCACTGGTCTTCGTAAGCCTGCTGCTCATACTTATCGCATGCGCGATTTTCGGTGTAATACTTTTTCTCGGCCAAAGATTGCGTATTCCTATTCGACGTGTTTGGCCCCTCTTCGAGAGGAGATTGAGCTCCAAAGGCGTAACCGCAGCGAGAGACACCTTGACACTTTCAGTCTTCTTCTTGTTGATCATCATCCCCTCACTCTTCGTGGCGTTCCCTTCAATCAACGCGTTGATGAACGGCACCGCAAACAACGCATTCACAGGCTCCGGAGTTTGGCAAGAATACTGGTCGAGTCTGCTCCTGTCATATTTCATCGGAGGCCTCGCTACGTTGCTAAGCATATTGGCTGGGCTTCCCATGGCGATTTTAATTGTGCGCAAACGGCTAGGGCGTACCATCTCAGCCGTGTTAGACATTCTCGTCAACGTGCCAATCATAGTGCCTTCTACAGCTCTAGGCGCTTCTCTAGCTATTTTCTGGATCAACTTCGCCTTCGTGCCAGAAATAGTGCTGCTAGTCTTGGCGCACCTCTCAATCACCTACTCCTATTTCGTCAGGTCCATGGCGTCAGCAATAGAGCGCGTAGACGTAGAATTGGAAAACGCTGCACGAATTCACGGGGCCAAGCCTTTTACAGTATTTCGAACCATAATTTTGCCCCTGACCAAATATTCGTTGCTGGCGGGAGCCATCATGGTGCTCACAAGAAGCATAAGCGAAACCGGCGCCACACTCGCCGTCGTTTCCAAACTACAAACAGCACCTGTACTACTCGTAGCTTGGGTGAAGGAGGAAGGAATCGTTGCAACCGCTTCAGACATCGGATTGGGATGCGGAATCCTCATAGTCCTCTCATTCATCATACTACTCTTCCTTAAACTAGTAGCAGGGAGGAAAGCCACCTACTAACATGAATCACTGGTGAACCTTTATGCCCACAATAAAGCTGAAAAACGTGACAAAAATCTTCGGAAAAGAAATCATAGCCGTCGACAATGTCAGCTTAGAAATTCACGACAAAGAATACTTCTCGCTAATAGGCCCCAGCGGCTGCGGAAAGACCACACTCCTCAGAATAATAGCGGGCTTAATTCCACCAACCAAAGGAGAAATCTACATCGACGACGTTCTCGTCAACGAAATCCCCCCAGAAGACAGAGGAATCGGCTTCGTCTTTCAAACCTACGCCCTGTTCCCCCACATGAACGTATTCGACAACGTAACCTACGGCCCAAGAGTGAAAGCTTGGAAAGAAAAACGAGCGGTAAGCCTCGCCCGCGAAACCTTAGAGATGGTAAAACTGCACAAACGTTTCGACGCCCGTCCCCACGAACTAAGCGGCGGCATGATGCAGCGAGTCGCAGTGGCAAGAGCCTTAGCCGCAGGCTCCAAAATCATGCTACTCGACGAACCCTTAGGAGCCTTAGACGCCAAAATCCGTAACGAACTCAGATACGAAATAAAACGCCTCGTCAAAGACTTGCAGCTAACCGCAATCCACGTAACCCACGATCAAGCCGAAGCGATGGCCATTTCCGACAGAATAGCCGTGATGAAAAGAGGTCGTATACTGCAAACAGGGACACCCCGCGAGTTATACATGGAACCCAACGAAATCTTCGTAGCCAACTTCATCGGAGAATCAAACTTTCTAGAAGGCCGAATAATAGAAACAGAAAATCACACAGCCAAAATCAGGCTACGAGGCGACCTAACCGTCAAAGCCAAGAAAACCAAGACAACAAAAATAGACGAAAAAATAGTACTAGCCATCCGACCCGAAGCCCTAGAAATAACAAAAGGAAAAAAGAAAATCCCAAACAAACTAAACGGAACCGTCGAAAAAGTATACTTTGAAGGAACAAACATACGCTATGAAATCCGACTAACCAACGACGACACAATAATCGCCGTAAAACCAAGCCTAGGAGAAGAATGGCTCAAAGAAGGAGAAAAAATCACAATCGGCTTCTCACCCGAAAAAAGCCACACATTCCTATACCCCGAAAAGGGTCTAATGACCGAACTAGAACTAGAATAATCAGCCTAAAACCACCGCAAAAACAAAAAAACTATAAACCGCTAAAAGAACACACACGTCTACACATTTTTAACCTCAGCCAACTAATCAACCAACTGGAAATGCTTTCAAACGAAGAAATTTAGACCGACTCAACTTAAAACACACTTCAAAAATTGCATGCAAAAACGCTTATCGACAAGTCTTTCTTTCGCGAAGCAAATCCGGCAACCCTCTGTCCAGCGAGATTTTCGGCTTGAATCCGAGGCGATTCTTCGCTTTGGCCACGTCGGCGTGGCTGTGTTTCAAATCGCCGAGCCTCGCCTCCTCATAAACGATCTTCGTCTTACTGCCAGAGGAAGCGATAAGCATGTTTGCCAACTGGTTGACTTCAACTGGGGCGCCGCATCCCACATTAAAAACTTCTCCGTTAACGCCCTTAACGTTTAGAGCCAGCCAAACAGCCTCGGCCACGTCGCGTACGTGAACAAAATCTCGAGTCTGCAAACCATCTCCATAAACGACCAAAGGCCTACCATGCAACAGGTTGTCTACAAACCGAGTTACCACACCGCCGTACATGTCGTCACTTCTCTGTCGCGGTCCATAAACGTTAAAGAGGCGCAGCGTGACCGTTTCTAATCCGAACGAATGCCCAAACGCTCTACAGTAATATTCAGCGGCAAGTTTAGAAGCCGCGTAAGGCGAACGGGGACAGGTAGGGTGCTCCTCGTTTATGGGAAGAAACCGTGGCTCTCCGTAAACGGCGCAAGAGGAAATATACAAAAGCCTTTCCGTATTCGTGTCTGAGCATGCTTCCAGCAAATTCAAAGTGCCTTCCACGTTTACCCTATTAGTCAAAATTGGATGGCTGACTGAAAAAGGAACACTAGCCACCGCAGCTAGATGCACAACAGCCTCAACCTCCTTAACCACTTCTTTGACAATCCCTCTGTCTCTAACGTCACCTTCAAAGAACTCCACTTTTCCGTTTTTTAAATGCCTCTGAATGTTTCCAACCATGCCTGTAGACAGGTTGTCCAAAACAGAAACCTTGCAGCCGCCGGCGACTAACCTGTCAACAACGTGGCTGCCGATAAAGCCTGCTCCGCCGGTCACCAAAACTTTAGAGTTCTGCAAGGTCAACCTAGACTCGGTACTCTGTTAGCCGAAGAACACTTTAGCTATTTCGTAAAGTTTCAAATCAACAGTTTTAACCTTGCCAGCTATGTCTTTCAACGGAACAGAAACAATCTGGTTTCCTTGAAGTGCAACCATCAAACCAAACCTTCCCTCGTGAACCAAATCGATGGCAGCTATCCCATAACGCGTAGCTAATACCCTGTCAAACGCGTTAGGCGAGCCTCCACGTTGAAGGTGCCCAAGAACCACCACTCTAGTGTCAATGTCTTCACATCTCTTTTCAATCTCCTTACCCAAGTAGTAACCTACACCGCCAAGCATGACATGTCCAAACTCGTCCACTCGGCTACTGTAAAGGATCTCTTGGCCTCCTCTGGGCTTGGCTCCTTCTGCGGCTACAATGAGGCTAAAGTTTCTTCCCCGCTTCTGTCTTCGCCTAATAATCTTGCAAACTTCTCCAACATCAAAAGGCCTTTCAGGAACAAGAATAGCATCTGCTCCGCCGGCAAGCCCCGCCCACAACGCAATCCAACCGGTATGCCTACCCATCACCTCCAAGATTATTACTCTGTGATGAGCTTCGGCGGTGGTGTGGAGTTTGTCGAGAGCTTCACAAGCAATTGAAACCGCTGTTTGAAAACCAAAAGTGTAATCGGTGCTTGCCACGTCGTTGTCAATAGTTTTAGGCACGCCTACGCATGGAAGCCCCGCTTCGTAAAGTTTGTAGGCGACACCCAAAGTGTCCTCTCCGCCTATAGTGATGACCGCTTCAATCCCCTGTTTCTCAGCATTTTCAAGAATGCGCTGCGGCCCATCTTCCCTCTTGAACGGATTGGTTCTCGAAGTTCCCAAGATGGAACCTCCGCGGGGAAGCATGCCTGACGTCGTCTTCAGATTTAACGGAACAAATTCGCCGTCAATCAGTCCTCGCCAACCATCTCTAATGCCCACAGTTTCGTAGCCGTAATCCTGAATGGCCTTCCTAACAACAGCTCTGATCACAGCGTTTATTCCAGGCGCATCTCCTCCTCCGCTCAAAATCCCAACTTTCACCAGACATCACCCTTTCTGCTACGCTTTGCCTGAACTTCCAAACAACTGCATTTTCTGCTTAACAACCTTTTTCATAGCCTCTTTTGCCGGACCCAAAATCTTCCTCGGATCATACTCCTTCGGCGAAGTAGCCAAAACCTCGCGGACTCCGCCGGTAAAAGCTAAACGCAAGTCAGTGTCAATATTTATCTTAGAAATTCCTAAAGCTATAGCCCTCTTAATATGATCCTCCGGAATACCCTTAGCTCCCGCCAATTCGGCCCCATACCTCTGCGCCTTCTCAATAATCCACCGTGGAACGCTAGAAGCACCGTGCAAAACCAGTAACACATCAACCTTGCCCCTTATGGCTTTCAGCCTTTCAAAATCCAGCTTCGCTTCACCTTTGAATTTGTAGGCCCCATGAGAAGTACCGATTGCCACCGCTAACGCATCTACGCCGGTGCGCTCCACAAACTCTTTCGCCGCATCTGGATCGGTCAAAACGGCGTCCTTCTCTTCAACAGTAGACTCTTCAACGCCAGCGAGTTTACCCAACTCTGCTTCTACCGACACCCCCTTAGGACTCGCCAAATCCACCACCTTTTTCGTCGTGGCGACATTCTTTTCAAAATCAAGACGCGAAGCGTCAATCATCACCGAAGTAAACCCGGCGTTAACACACTTCTCCACAGTTTCCACGTCGGCACCATGATCAAGATGCAAAGACATAGGCTGCGAAATCGTTTCAGCACCTACTTTCACAAGTGCCACCAAATATTCCAGCCCACCGTATTTGACGGCGCTAGGAGTCACCGCGACAATTACCGGCGATTTTTCTTCCACCGCAGCTTCGGTCACCGCCTGCAGAATCTCCAAGTTATTTATGTTGAAAGCACCCACAGCGTAACCTCCTGCTGCAGCAGCGGACATTATCTTTCTATTTGTAACTAACATCTTAATCTCCAGACAGATAATGTTGAACTTGACTATTAAAAATAATCACTAGTCATAAAGATTTACTGGGAGGCTGTGGCGTTTTCCTGCCTCGAAACAACAAGGGGTCTTCCCTCTGTTAGGGCTTGGGCAACCTTTTTTCTAGCGCTTTGGAGAAGCCTCCACACGGTTCCTCTTGAAACTCCCAATCTCTGGCCGGCTTCTTCTTGAGACAGTTCTTCAAGGTCAACCAACCTTAATGCTTCGACTTCGGCTGGCTCGATTAAGATGGGGTCGGGGTTCGTCTGAGGTGTTGGAACTAGTTTGTCAACTTGGGTTGGGGTGGGAATTGCGACTGGTTTGGGAAACCGCCCTCTTCTGCCGCGTCTATGTCTTCGTCTCCAAGCCATGTTGATCACTTGTGTATGTTGGAGCCGTAACTTTTATATATTTCTGTGCGTTATTCCATAAATGATTATGTGCATAAACACAAAATAGAGGTGAAAAATAGAAATGCCCAGAGGAGATAAAACAGGACCTTGGGGCTTAGGACCCATGACTGGAAGAGCAGCTGGCTATTGTGCCGGTTATCCGGCCCCCGGCTTCATGAATCCAATACCTGGATTTGGCAGAGGATATGGCTTTGGAAGAGGACGGGGTAGAGGACGCGGCAGAGGTTTCGGCAGAGGATGGGGCAGAGGCTTTGGCAGAGGTTGGCGGTGGTATCCACCACAATATCAACAACCTTATCCGCCTCCAACGCAACCACCAACACCACCACAATACCCATACACTTACCCGCCAGTGTATCCGCCCTTAGCACAACCCCAGTCTCCAGAACAAGAAGTTGCAGCGTTAGAAAACTACGCAAAGGAATTGGAAGCAGAAAAAGCAGACCTTGAACAAGAAATAGGCGAAATCGCGTCCAGAACCGAAGAGCTAAAGAAGACGCTTGAACAAGGAAAAACACAACAATAGGCTTGTGGACCAATCGAGTCTACCAACGAAACGTTTTCAATGCGACAACTGTGGACAAATAATAAAAATTCCACAAAGAGTCTCCAAACCGCCCAACTGTCCAAAATGCGGTTCGCCAAGCTACGTTATCCACAGACTAGACCCCGGTCCACCGAGAGACCGAAGCAGACAGGGTGGACGGGTCTGAACCCATCTCATCCCCTTTTTGTAGCGAATAAACATCTTTTAAACCATAAGGGAGGGGTGCTACAAATATGAAAATAAGGATAGCCATTGCAACCAACGGAAAAGAAAAGCTAGAGGATAATGTTTCACAAGTGTTCGGCAGAGCCAACAACTTCACGATCATAGATGTCGAAGACGGAGAAACCCGCAAAATCGAGGTCGTTCAGAATCCAGCGGTGTCCTATGAACACGGCGCTGGACCAATAGTGGTAAAGAAACTAGCTGAATCCAAAGTCAACGTAGCAGTTGCTCCAGACTTTGGCCCAGGCGCGTCAACACTACTTGAACATCACAACATAATTATGATTACAGCAAAAGCCGGCACGAAAGTCAGAGAGGCCCTTGAAGAGGCGTTGAAGAAACTTAAGGGCAAATAGCGTAGGTCCGCCAGTTAACACTCCCATTATTCTAACGCTGAACGTTTTCGGCTACACAAAGTTTTTAAGTTAAGCTGTAATATTACAGTCGTTACTATAAAAACTATGGGAGAGTAAAACAAACATGTGTAAAGAAACAGAAAAAGAAAAATGCGAATACAAAAACGACCTGAAAGGCTGCGCGCTAAAGCACATTGGCGAAGCACGAAAACTAATCGCCAAAGGTAAACACCAAGACGCCGACACGATGCTAAGCTACGCCGAAGAACACCTAAAAGAAGAATAGGCAACCAACGCAGCAGACAAATAACAGAACGGTTTCACGCCTCAAAAGCATTTCAGAAGGATACCTGAATGTGCGGCGGCGAGTGTAAAGAACCATGTCCAAAAGAGTTTAACAAACTCCAGAAATATTTCAGAGCCCTCCACTGCCCTACTAGGTGGACCATCCTCAGCCTTCTAGGAGACAAAACACGAAGCACAAATGAAATCTTCGAAGAACTGAAAGACTTGGGAGAAAACCTTTCACGCTCAGGACTCTACTATCATCTTTCCGAATTAGAAGAAGCCGGCATCATCGAATTAGCCGAATATCGAGAAGTCGGAGGCGGCGCACCCGAAAAAACTTGGAAACTAAAAACTAAGGAGATAAAAATCAACCTCCTAACAGACCTGCCAAAGGCGTCCAACTATGAACGGTGAAAACGCTGTAGAAGCTTCAACTTTGACAAAACATTTCGGCGCCCTAACCGCCGTAGATCATGTCAGCTTTGAAGTCAAGAAAGGCGAACTTTTCGGTTTTCTAGGACCCAACGCCGCTGGAAAAACCACCACCATCCGAATGCTCACCGGCGTAATCAAACCAGACGAAGGCACAGCGTCAATACTGGGCTACGACATCTTAAAAGAAGGCCTCAAAACCAGACAACTAATGGGAATCGTTCCCGAAATGGCAAACGCCTACGTAGACCTCTCAGCCTGGAACAACCTCATGCTAATCGGAGAACTATACGGCGTCCCAAAAACAAGAAGGCAAGAAAAAGCCGCCAAACTCCTCAAAGAATTCCAACTGTACGAACGCAGAACCCAAATGGTCAAAGGCTTCTCAAGAGGAATGAAACAGAAACTCCTCCTTTGCATGGCACTGATGAACGAACCACAAATACTATTCCTAGACGAGCCAACCTCAGGCCTAGACGTGGAAAGCCAACGACTAATCAAAGACATGATACGGGAATTCAACAAAAACGGCACAACCATATTCCTCACTACCCACAACATGGAAGAAGCAAACCAACTCTGCGACAGAATAGCAATCATCAACCACGGCAAAATCGCAGCAACCGACAACCCAGAAAAACTCCGACAAAAAAGCAGCGGACTACAGTCAATTGAAATCAGCTTCGATAAAACAGTAAACAACGAAGAACTGTCCAAACTCCACGGAGTCAACCAGACAAAGAAAATGGGAGACAAAATAAGACTCTACGTCGACGAACCAAACAAGGCAATAGAGACACTCGTCGATTTTGCACGCCGAAAAAAACTCAAAATCGTCTCCCTTACCACCCTTTCACCAAGCCTAGAAGACGTGTTCCTCAAACTAGTAAAACAAAACTAGGAGACAACCCAAAATGGACAACAACCTTTACTGGGAACAATTCAAACGGTCTCTCGCCATCGTAAAAAAGAACATCCGCATCTACTACTCTAAAGGCCCAGTTGTCATCTTCGGCATCTTAGTACCCTTTTTTCTTTTCCTATCCTTCTACATAGGACGAAACATGCCCCCAGAAGCCCTCATACCGGGTCTACTCGGGATGACCGTCTTCTTCACAGCCACCTCAGTCGGCCCCGCCATCGTCCCCTGGGAAGCCAGAGCCAAAACACTAGAAAGACTCGTATCATACCCAATAACCTTGTGGACAATCTTCCTCGGCGACGTACTATCCTCATTCCTCTTCGGAATCCTCATATCAATATTCCCCATCATCGTCGGCATAATCATTGGCACCCAAATCCTCAACCCCATAATTTTGGGACTCGGAATCATCCTCGCAACATTTTGCTTCGCATCTTTCAGCATACTCCTATCTGCATATCCTCCCTCAGACACTCCAGCCAGCGTGATGATGCTGTCTTCGATGGTTAAATTCCCAATTGTGTTCATTAGTGGAATCTTCATTCCGATAGAGAGCCTTCCAGACTGGGGAAGAACCATTTCTTCCATCTCCCCTCTAACTTACTTCACAGACTTGGCGAGACATTCCATACTTGGCAGCGGTTGGTATTCCATTGAATTGGACCTCACTGTTCTCTTGGCGTTCGCAATCGTTTTTCTAGTTGTGGCTGTTAAAATTCATGAACACACCATACAAAGAAGACTCTAAAACTATAAATAAAATAAAATGAACGTATTTACGGTTTTTTCAAATAAGACTGTATTGAGCCTCGATCATGTGTATGATTGGAAATCATGTAAAAGCGTATTTTTTGTGCACCCCCGACGAATCATCGTGTTTATAGGCTTGATTCAAGGATTCTAATTTAAACACCCGCTGACGGTTTCATAGAGTTTCTTGCGGATGAGACAACGTCGTCGATTCTCAGAATCATCGTAGCCGTTTCAGTCGCAGACATGATCGCTTGCTTCACCACTTTAAAGGGGTCATACACTTGGGCCTCTTTCATATCACCCACCGCTCTGGATAGGATGTTTACTCCACTCCATAGTAGCCCTTCCTCATGTTTCTTTCGGAGCTCAACCATGATGTCGACTGGTTCCAAGCCGGCGTTTTCAGCTAAGGTTATCGGTATTCTCTCCAAGGCCTCAGCGAAGGCTTTTATCGCTAACTGTTCTTTTCCGCCTACGCCGCTGGCGTATTTTTGGAGTCTTCTCGCAAGCTCCGCTTCTGGTGCTCCACCACCTGCTACGACTTTGGGGTCTTGAATAACGTTTCTTACCACACATAAAGCATCGTGCATTGCCCTTTCTGCTTCTTCAATAAAATGTTCACCTCCACCCCTAATTAGAATGCATACCGCTTTCGGGTTTTTGCATCCTTCGACAAAAGTCATTTTCTCGTCTCCGACTTTTCGCTCCTCTACAGTTGCGGCATAACCCAAATCTGCCGGTTTCATATCATGAGTTCGGGTCAAAATTTTGGCCTTGGTTGCTCTTGACAGTTTTTTCATGTCTTCTTCCTTCACGTTGTGAACCGTGTACACTCCGTGTCTGTCTAGAAAATGCTGCGCCAGTTCATCTATTCCCTTCTGACAGAAAACAACGGTTGCTCCAGTATCTACAATTTCTTGCACGGTGTTTTTTAGCATGTCGTGCTCTTTATCCATAAACAGCTTCATTTTTGTGGGATCTCGTATCTGTATTTTCGCGTCAAACTCTGTCTTCTTTATCTCCAACGCGCGGTTTATCAAAGCTATCTTTGCATCTTTGACCCTTTTGGATCTCGATCCGATTTCGCAGACGCTGCCTTCACACGTGGGGCATGTCCCTGTAGAAGCAGCTTCTTTACCTATTATTAAACCCTTTAAAAGGACAGTTTCTCCTACAGATCTGCCCTCTTTCTTGTTGATCTGCACATCGTCAATGTCTACGTCAACTCTTCCATCTTTTTCTTCAGCGATCTGTTTTATCGCTTCCACAGCAATTTTCGCCAAAAGTCCGCGTTCACTGGAAACGATTTTGCTGTACAAAGAGGTTCTGGCGACGGTTTCCATCAATTCTTCATTTGAACGTTCTATAGGTATAGCAATATCATCCAGAGACTTAAGAGCTATTTCGGCTGCTTGTCTATAACCCTTGACAATAATGGTCGGGTGAACTTTCTGCTCCAACAAATCTTCAGCCTTTCTCAACAGTTCCCCAGCTATGATCACTGCAGTTGTAGTCCCGTCCCCTACCATGTGGTCCTGAGTTTTTGCAACCTCTACCACCATCTTCGCAGCAGGGTGCTGAATATCCATATTGTCGAGGAGCGTGCGTCCATCGCTTGTAATGGTTAAGTCGCCGAGACTATCCACCAACATTTTGTCCATGCCCTTTGGTCCAAGAGAGCTTCTCACCGTCTCCGCAACAATCTGAACCGCCATGATATTAGCATGCAGAGCATCTCTTCCTCTCGATCTACCTGATCCCTCTTTTAGTATAATAACAGGTGTTCCAGCAGGTTGAGAAATAGACATAGCATAGATCTCCTTTCGGGCCATTAAAATTGCACGCAATATATAAAATTTGTGCAATATCACATTAAAGATACTTATAAGCAACACATTGTTGAGTTGACACCAACTAGCGTACACCAAAGAAACTCCTCGACTACAGCGAACTGTATTTGTCTAATTCGATGTAGATGTTGTATAGAATTCTATATGAAATAATCTAAAAAATTAAAGTAGAACTTCTCCGCCTTAATGCTTTAAGAATTCTCAGGTGTCTTTGGAACCACCTGTAGGCTGTCAGAACACTAGAAAATAGAAAGTGCACAGGGATCTATAATGGTAGAGTTTGTAAGGAAAAGGGACGGGAAATTAGCAAAATTTGACCAAAATAGAATAACCAATGCCATGAGAAAGGCGTTTCAAGCGGTAGATGCAGGAAATATGGTCAAGTCTAAGGAGCTAAGTGATGAAGTCGTTGCATTCTTAGAAGAGAAATTCGGTGAAGACGGGGTTCCAACTGTAGAAGAGATACAAGATTTTGTAGAAGAGAGGCTGATTGAAAACAGATTCGTGGAGGTTTCCAAGGCTTACATTCTCTACCGACAGCAACACGCTGAAATGAGAGAGTTAGCATTTCTGCTAAGCTCCGATGACATGATGGATGGCTACCTCAATGGTACAGACTGGCGGATCCGCGAAAATGCCAATATGAACTTCTCTCTCCAAGGATTGAATAATCATCTCTCTTCACGACTTGTGGCTCACTATTGGTTGACAAAAATGTATTCTCCTCTCATCAAAGAAAAACATGCATCCGGCGCTTTGCACATTCACGACCTTGCCATTCTAGGTACATATTGCGTGGGATGGGACTTAAGGGATCTACTGCTCTCCGGCTTTGGCGGGGTTTCTCAGAAAATTGAGAGCAGACCCGCGAAGCATTTTAGGACGGTACTGGGGCAAGTTGTGAATTTCTTTTTCACTCTGCAGGGCGAAGCCGCCGGTGCAATGGCCTTCAGCAATTTCGATACTTATCTAGCTCCATTCATCCACTACGACAACTTGAACTATGAGCAGGTGGTGCAAGCAATGCAGGAATTCGTGTTCAACATGAATGTTCCCACCCGTGTGGGATTTCAAACCCCCTTCACGAATCTTACGCTGGATCTTTCAGTGCCCAGATTCATGGAAGACGAAGGTGTGATTGTAGGAGGACGTATGCAGCATGAAGTATACAGTGATTTTGTCGAAGAGATGGAGATGCTGAACAAAGCTTACGTTGAGGTGATGTCCAGTGGAGACAAGAGAGGCCGAGTCTTCACCTTCCCCATAGTCACCTACAACATAACTGAAGACTTCGACTGGGAACTTCAAGAGCTGTTCGAATTGGTGGCGCGATACGGTACTCCATACTTCTCTAACTTCATAAATAGCGAGATGAAGCCTGAAGACGTCAGGAGCATGTGTTGTCGACTGAGAATAGACAACAGAGAGCTGCAGAGGAGAGGAGGAGGATTTTTCGGCTCCAACCCCCTAACGGGCTCCATCGGAGTGGTCACCATAAACTTGCCTAGGATAGGATTCCTCAAAAAAGATGAAGATACGTTCTTTGAAGAGCTAGGTCATCTAATGGACATCGCTAGGGACAGCTTAGAGATCAAGAGAAAAACCATTGAAAACTTAACGAAACAAGGGTTGTATCCCTATTCCAAGTTCTACTTACGCTTCATAAAAGAAAGGTTCGATGAGTACTGGAAAAACCATTTTTCCACAGTAGGACTGATCGGAATGAACGAAGCCCTTTTGAATCTTCTGGGTTGTAGTATAGCTTCAGAAGAGGGGTTGAAATTTGCAGTTAAAGTTTTGCAGTTTATGCGAAACAGGCTCTCAGAATATCAACAAAAAACAGGAAACATTTACAATCTGGAAGCCACCCCCGCAGAGGGAACATCCTACAGACTGGCGAGGATTGATAAGGAGAAACATCCGGATATAATTGTTGCCAACGAGAAGTATCTCAAAAATGACCGTGTTGAACCGTTCTATACAAACTCGTCGCAATTACCGGTAGATAACGAACTTAACCTCTTTGAAGCCTTGAATCACCAAAATAAACTTCAAACTCTCTATACAGGTGGAACGGTCTTTCATATTTTCCTTGGAGAATCCAATCCGTCTTGGAAGAGTGTTTCCGCTTTGACAAAGAGGGTGGCTGAAAAAACCGAATTACCCTATTATACAATCACTCCCACCTTCAGCGTCTGCCCAGTTCACGGATATCTAAGTGGTGAGCATTTCATCTGCCCCAGTTGCGGTGAAAGATGCGAAGTGTACTCAAGGGTTGTAGGTTATTTGAGACCGATCAGCCAATGGAATGACGGAAAACAGAGCGAATATAAGATTAGAAAAACATTCGATAGCAATCTATCCGCAAACAGTCTTTCTTTAGAAGCTCCAATTTCCTGTTGATAATTTTGTGTTTGGGTTACAGATTCCTCCGATCTAATGTACTACCACCATTACCCACCGTGGGCAAGCTTCAACACACTTCATGCACCGCGTGCATTTGGAGTGATCTATAGTGGGGGGCTTCGACTCATTTATGGCTTTTTCTGGGCAAGCATCCACACAAGAGTAGCATCCACCACAATTGCCGATAACTGCTATGTACGCGGATTTGTTGTATCTATATTTTCGCGCCTCGTTTGACTTCAACTTTATTTCTATCAGACAGTGTATCCCACTTTCTTGTTAACATTTCTTCTGTACATTTTTTGGGCAACATATTCGTAGCCCTGAAAATTCAGGAACCGCTGCAGGCTTCCAATGCGTCGAAAAATACGACGCCATAATTCTTAAACAATCTTCAACTCTTCTGTTTATGGCAATTCTTCTGGTTCGCCGAGAGTAACTCTTTCTAATAGCATCTGCTTCAGCTCCAAGCAACTCTTCAAAATTTTTGGAAGTATACATGAAGAATTAGCTGATAGGGCTCATCTGATATCTTCAGTATCCAAGCATCACTTTTTCAGGATTGACTATTATTGGCCTGCCTACCAAGTTCATTTTGCAGTAGGCTTAAATGAGGAGGTTTAATGTACTAAGTCCCGTGAAGGTGTAGAAGCATGAGCGCATATCCTTCTGGAAGCATGGAAGATCGTGAAATCTTAGCAGAATTTCCTATGGAAAAACTGCTTGATTACTTCTTCTTGCAGATTCGCAATATTTGGAGGGTAGACGGACTATACTTCTTGGGTATCGAAAAGCGATTCGGCACTGAGGCTACAACAGAAATTGATGCAAGTGTCTGGGAGACCATGGCTGCAATTGAGGCCAAAAGCTTACAACGGATGTTCGACATTGGCGAAAATCCAGACTTGGCAACAATTATTCATCTTTTGCGTAAGTCCAGTTGGGCATTGGACCAACCTTTCAAAAACATAGATGTTGTTGATAAACGGGCCACTTTGAGCATTGATAAGTGTAGAACTCAGGAAGTTCGTTTGAGCAAAGGTTTGTGCGAGTTTCCATGTAAAAAGGTACGGTTCGGATATCTAAGGAATTTTGCGAAAACTTTGAATCCAAAAATCGAAGTAAACTGTTTGGTCTGTCCACCAGACGAGCATCCCAAAAACTTGTGGTGTAAATGGGAATTCACAGTATGATCTTGGCGGTTTGCATTCTATTTTCCGTTCCCTGAGCAACATCGCGCCATACTTCTGACACGTACTCGAACTCCTCTTTCTCACAGCATTGTGAAAAAAACTTTGCGAAGACAAAGACCGAAATAAGATCATTAAACGGTAGAATTCGGATTTGCCATACAACAATTCTTTGCGATTCTGGTTGGAATCGGAACTATAATGCTGACCCTTCAATTTCACCCTTAGGTTAATCAAGATGGAGTTTATCATGGGTAGAAAAAGGGGCAGAGAGGAGAAGCAAAAGCCACCAAGGGCTATTCAAACAATTGAAATTATTCTCCAAGCTAAACCGGCAAATAGAAGACCGTAGACTGTTGACATTATCGTTAAAACTATCGCTCTTTTGAATCCGAATTCTTTGATAAGTAGTCCTAAAGCAATCATGCATGGAATCCCTAGGGTAGTTGCTACACCAAAAGTATAAATTTGGAGAGGGGTCAAAACTAGAGGCATTTCACTGCCCAAAACTGATAAAAGCATTGCACCAGTTAAATCTTTTTGTAAAAATCCAAAAATTATCGGGATAATAGTTACGGTGGGCAATCCTAACCAAGTAGTGATTGGCGAAAGGGGGTCCACTACAATATTGGTAAGCCCTGACATATCTAAAATTCCGTAAGCTATTCCCCCAAGCGCCAACAATGGTATAACTATATATACAAAATCCTTCATCCTGATCCAGCTTTTAGCCAGAACATTTTTGAATAAAGGCTTCCTGTAAGGGGGTAGTTCTAAGAGCAAGGGTTCACTCTTTATTTGGATAACTTTTTTGATTACGAAAGCCCAGATTAAGCCAGCAACGGACGAAGTGGCGAAAACAGAAAGAGCTAACTTTAAACCTCCATAAAACCCGACTATTCCCATTATTATGGCGATTCTGCTGGAGCAAGGTACGAAAGCGAATAAAGAAGCGGTGTGAATCTGTTCTTTTTCAGATGACAAAACTCTGGTAGCTCTAATTGCTGGTGCGGTGCAACCTAGGCCCAATGCTAAGGGAATAAATGATTTCCCAGGAAGACCCAATTTTTTCAAAACGATTTCTGCGTTAACAGTAAATCTGGAGAGAAGACCTATGTCTTCTAATAAGCCCAAAAGAAGATAAAACAGGAAAACATAAGGCAAAGCAATGGAAACACCCAATGCAATTCCTGTTAAACCATTAACCAATACCACGGTGAGAATAGAATGTTCCGCTGTAGTTAGTAAAGATAAAAGGTTTTCAGTCAAGTCTATAAGAACACCCTGTATCATGTTGCCGAGATATAATAGGACTCCAAATAAGGCAAATAGGAACAAAGCTGTAGTCAGTGGACCACTGATTTTGTGCAAGATAACTCGGTCAACATCCCCTTGTAATTTTCTTTCTCTTTCTAAAGGAATTATTC
>JBKHJI010000039.1:0-11872 GCA_046538175.1 Bathyarchaeia archaeon
TATCAGTACTTCCACTTTTTTCCTTATTCTATGCCATATTTTAGATTGAATGTTTTTTGCGAGTTCGAAGGATTTTCTGGGCGTCAATTTTATCCGATTGTCTGAATCCAAGTTGGAGCCCAATAATCCCCACTCAGTCCAAGCGGCTTTTTCGGGGTTACTACACAGTTCTCTTAATGTAATTGCGTTGTCAAACACTTCCTTTATTTCTCTGAGTATCTTCTCTCTTTCATGAATGCACGCGACGATTATGCCATCAGGCTTGTGCTTGACTATCATTTTCGGTGTATTAGACATAAAAATGTCGCATCTAGCACCTTCTTTGGTTACGGTTTTGTTGTAAAGCTCAACATAATCAACCCCTGTAGCTGGGTGATGGAAATTCGCTCTTCTCAGTTCATCAAAATTTATCTTCTCAGATGATAGATCCCGGTTCAACTGCACATCAAGATCTTCAGGCACTAACTGATTACCCACACAGTCCCTTGGAAAAGAAAATTGAATAGTGACACATCCAGCAGGAACAGCCTTAGCTAAACTCTCAAGAATTGGAACAAACCTGTTCCGGCTAGCTATGGGGTAGAGTATGCCTAGATTGGCTTTTACAGTTAAGCCCAATCTTTCCTTTGCTTCTTCGGCAACCTCCTCTTTCGTAACATAGTTGTTCTGGGCCCGAGCCACAACAGACTCGGTAACACACAAAATGTCGCCGTCGTCTATTAGACCGTCTTCATAGCATTTTTCCACAGCTTTGTAAATGGTTCCCACAAGATCGTCTCCGGGCAGAATAACTCCCATCTTAACCCCGAAAGCAAACGCGCCAATATAGCTAGGTACTTCTATCATAAGCTAGAGTGCAAATGTGCTGAATTAAAAGTTTCTCTCTTCCGCTTCCGCACAGTAAACTCTAAATCCGCTTCATTCTAGCTAATGTTAATAAGCGTTCTAATAGGAATTCATCAAGAATAAAATTTCCAACAATCATTAGGAACATTACCATTTCGATGCAAGAAACGTAAATTTGCATTCTACTTTAGTGCGATTTTAACGCGAAAGATGCGCTCCCTTGTCAAGTTCGCAGTCGTAACAATCGCCATCTATTTCTTTACTTTTGACTTTCAAAACGTTGTTTGGCGTTTTAAAACATTTTGGAGAAATCGTCATAGACTCTTTTTCGGTGGCCGACGAACAGTATTACCACTTGATTCTTGTCTCTGTCGATTTCGTAGATTACACGGTAGTCACCTATTCTCAGGCTCCAGAAGTCGGAATGCTTTAAGGGCTTTCCAGCCTTTTCTGGATTTTCTCCTAGCTCTCTCAACCTCTCGATAATTCTTGTTCTCGTCGATTCTCCAATTTTCTTAAGCGCTTGGGCAGCTTTAGGATGTAGAAGTAAGGTGAAGGTCACTGCAAGTCCTCGAGGGAGACGAGGGTTTCAGGGTGTTTCATGGCTTCCTCGCTACGTTTCACCAGCATCTTGAAAAACTGGCGCGTTTTTTCTCGCTCTTCATATATGCTTAATATGGTTTTTATAGCGTCGCTTCGGCTTTTAAACCTGCCCTCAGCCACCCACTTATCTATTTCCTCCAACATTTTCTCAGGGAGCCTCAGCTGAACTTGAGTCACAAAGTCACCGTAAACAATACTGTTTACAAAACACTTAAGCCTTTCCTCTAAAGCCCTAATTTGCCCAGTTTGTTTGAGAAATTATTAGGCAAAGAAAGATTTGAACCGGCACCTTTTGCGAAGCAACCGACTCGTTTTCAAAGACAAATACAGTTCGCACCGTCTAACATTCTTATGGTCCGAACGAGGGCTATGGAATAACTATTGCCTTAATCAGCCACACGTCTACTAGGGGCTTGTTGTTATCGTCTACTTCCACGTTGCTGATGGCATCCACTACGTCCATGCCTTCGACTACGCGGCCAAAAACCGGATGCGCATAGTCCAAAGGTTCTTTGTCATAGTCCAAATGATCGTTGTATACTAAGTTGATGAAGAATTGGCTGCTTCCAGTGTTAGGTTGTCCCTGGTTCGCCATGGCAACGGTGCCCCTCAGGTTTCTCTGGTCGCCGTTAAATTCGTCAGGTATCATAGCTATATCTGGATGGCCATAGCCTGTGCCTGTTGGGTCTCCGCCTTGGATCATAAAGCCGCTCATGACCCTGTGAAAGATGGTGTCATCGTAGATGCCGAGGTTTGTGAGGTTTTTGAAGTTAGCCGTTGTGATTGGCTGCTCGTCGAACAACTCAATCGTAATGTTCCCCATGCTCGTTACAAATAGAACTTTGCCAGCTCTCGCCACTGGAGGCTGCTGTTGAGTCGCCCAAATGTAAGCTGCCGCTATAACCACAACAAGAACAATGAATAGCGCTATGGTTACAACTTTCTTTCGGAAAGCCCTAGCACGTTTGGCTTGAATCCGCCGCAGTCGAGCCTGTCGATCACCCAAATCACGTTAACCCCCATATCAGAAGCTCATTAAAACAATGCCGCCAAATAAAACTTCTGTGTGCCTAGAAATCGAACACCACATCATAGAAAAAACTCGCTTCAGACATTAGCAAATCCTTTGCCATGAATCTTTATTTCCAGTTCCACAAGATGTCCCACAATTTGTAGTAGGACACAACTGTTACTGTAGTGGTAACAATTTACATAGTTGCCATTCGCTTTTGAACGCTCTGCACACATTAAAGTTTGTATTTGGTTCCACATTTGATAATTTGAGTTTGCTTTGAAAAATTCTTGAACAGGTGTGGGTTTTCGGTGTGTATGGGGTAGACTTTGCGTGGGTTTACTTGGCTTATCAGGGTTGCTAGCTGCTGCTTGTCTAGGTGGCCTGAGGAGTGGAGTTGGTGGAATTTCATTTTGAAGTGGCGCAGCCAGTTGTGCAGTATTTGGGCTTCTAGGTCTTCTTCGCTGAAGGGTTCGCTCATGCTGTGGATGAAGTGGCTGCCGGGGGCGGGTTTGATGTCTATGAGCTCGGTGAACTGGTAAAAGTCCAAGTTCATGACGAGGCGGCTCTGATTTTCATGCACGTATTTGTGGTTGACCATTTTGTCTAGGAACTCTCTTTCCCAAGCGTAGTAATCATTCCCTTCAAATCTTCCTGACCGTTTCCTCCGATAATACACCAAAACATCATCGTCTTTCAAAGGATTAGGCAGATCTAAATGCGCGTCATGCACTAGCCTGCTAAGCAGATACGCCGTTTTGGGCGATATCACCAGCTTTCTGCCATTTTTTTTCGTCACTTGATAAAATGTTCTAAACCGGTCCATGTCCCTGCTATAATGAGTCACAAACACCATTTTACGCGTCTTAGAAACCACGTTGTCCGCAAGCATTTCCACTTGTTTCTCTGAATAATTCTGCCGCCTGTCGTCCTCAACGACTCTTGTTCCCTCCGAAACCAAAGCAACAGGCTCGCACATCTTTGCCGTCTCAACAAAATCCTCAGTCAAATCTGCCCTAGGTCCATGCAACCGCAGGTCACCCGTGTAAACCACGATGCCCTCAGAAGTGTGAATTATGAAGCCATAAGCAGCTGGAATCGAATGATCAACATGCACAGGCTCTACCGTCAAGTTGCCGATTTCAATCTTGTCGCCAGTTCTGAACGTCTCATACCTATGCGGTCCATAAGCGCAGAAACCGCTAGTTTTCTCCATCGCCTCTAAAAAGAATTTGGTGCCCACGCCGAGATGCACCGGAATGGCCGAATCTAAGAATTGAATGTGATTTGCATGGTCAAAATGAGCGTGAGACAAAAACACAGCGTCAAACCGTGGCTCTACATAGGATAGGTCGGTAAACTGCAACTGCTCCTTTGCATAAAGACCACGTAGCTTAGGAAGTAAACCAAACTCAAAATAATCCCCCAAACCGTTAATCGCCCTAGGCTCCAGCCAACCCGTGAAAAAGTCACAGCCCATGTTGAAAGGCTCGCCGAAATCAAAGAAAACCCTAACGTTTCGATCTTCCAACAAAACCTTGTTGCCGCCGATCTCGTTCACTCCTCCGTAAAAAGTTAAACTCACCACTTCAAACGCCTCCACAACGCTCAAAAATCATCTTCACAATCCAACCCGTCTACTTCTATTTCGCGGCACCCCACACATGGCACTTTACACGTGGCTTTCTTTCTTTGCAGTTTCTCAATATAGCTCGCATGCCCGAAAACCGTTTCTTTGCCCATGCCTATGTCAAATCCTCATGGCTTTCAAATTCTTCCCTACTAATCTCGCCAACACACATCGAACAACTACGCCGCTTCTGTAGGTCGTCTCCAAGCCCGCCAACTCGAATTTTGCTTTTACGTTCCTTCAAACCAGCTTCCCTCAACAAAATAGTTTCTCCCCTAAAACTCTAAAGCATTATGCCTCCCAAATCCACAAAATAATATCTTTACGAAAATATAAGCAGCTTATAGAACAGATGTACCTAGCCAAAACATATTGATTTAAACCGTGGTCTCCTGTGTGCTCATCGAGTCGATGAAAAAAGGGTTAATCGTTAAAAAAGAAAGAGAGGATGGTTTATTTTGTCGGCTTGAAATATTTGATGTCGGTGATGTTTCCGGTTCTTTCGGCTTGCGGTTTGAACACCGCTTCTACAGGTATTCCTATTTCAACTTCTTCGGGTTCTATTTCGCCTAGTTTGTGGATTAGGCCGCCTTCTGCGTCGTCGAATTTTACTAAAGCGTATATGATTGGGGCTTTTAGTTTGGTTCCGTTAGCGTCGACGTACGACACAGTAAACGTGTACACCATGCCCTTTGTTCCTAAGTTTACCCATTCAGCGAGTTTGTCGAAGCATTTCTCGCAGTAAAGCCTAGGGGGCACAAAAACTTGGTTGCAACGTTTACATTTGGCGCCGTAGATTCTTCCGTTTTCTTTGATTTCGTTGAAGAATTTCTCGCCGGCGATTCCTAACGTGTAGATGTAATCGGTTTCCATGTGTCCTGGCCAGTGACGCAGTCGTCTTACGTCGCTGATTTTTTCTGTAGCCACGTTTAGACCTCCTTTGCGGGTTTGAAATATTTGATGTCGGTGATTGCTCCTGTGCGTTCTTCAGGAGACTTCCAGACTGCTTTGACTTTCATGCCGAATTTGATTTGTTTCCAGTCGTCGATTTCGCCTAGCAGGTGAAGTATTCCCATCCCTTTAGACGCTCCGTCCAGGTCGATTACCGCTATGAGGATGGGTTCTTTGATTCGGCTTGCGTCGCTGGCTACGTAAGACACTGAGTAAGTGTTGATTGTCCCTGTGTCCTTCACGTAGGTGTAGCCGTCGGCGGGTTTGAAGCATTGTTCGCAGAAAGCTCGAGGGGGAACCACGATTCTGCTGCATTTTTTGCAGGTGGAAGCCACAATTTTGCCTTCTTTCAAGCCTTCCAAGAAGCGGCTCATGGCCACGCCTGCACTCCACAAATATTTGGCTTTGGGTCGATACTTCACTGTTGGGATTTTTCCTTCTCTTATGTCGCTGCCTTTCACTTCTTCGCCTGGAAAGTGTTTAATCTTCTCGCTCACTTCTGTTCAACTCCTCATTATCACAACTGAGCCGTACTGCATCAAGTCTCCCCAAGCTTGAGCCAACCCTGTTCGAGGGTCGCCTTTCACCTGTCTCTTTCCCGCTTCGCCCCGTAGCTGCCAGAAGATTTCGCAGCATTTCATGGTGCCTGCCGCCGCGATGGGATTGCCGACGCCCAGCAGTCCGCCAGACGGGTTAATCGGCAAGTCGCCGTCTCTTTGAGTTACGCCTTCAGCAGTCAGTTTAGGCGCCTGTCCCTTGCGAGCCAACATCAAACCTTCCATGTGGTGCAATTCTTTATAGTCAAAGGGATCGTAAACCTCGGCTACGTCGATTTCTTTAGGCGGGTTTTTGATTCCAGCCATCTTGTAAGCCATCCTCGCTGCGCTCTGCACGTATTTAGGGTAGTAAAGGTCCCGATTAGTCCAAAAAGTGGAGTCAATACTCCAGCCTACACCGTCTATCCACACCGGGTTGTCGGTAACTTGCTTGGCCACGTCTTCAGAAGCCAAAACCAAAGCAGCCCCACCGTCGCTGGTAGGACTAATGTCCAACCTCTGAACTGGCCAACAAAGCACTTCTGAATTTAGCACGTCTTCCACAGTGATGTTAGCGCCCAACTGCGCACACGGATGGTCCAAAGCGTTACGTTTGTTCTTCACCGAAACACGGGCGATGTCCTCTTTCTTTATGCCATGCACATGCATATACCGATGCATCTCGAGGGCAAAAATCCAAATCAACGTCACACCCAGCGGCCGGCTATAGATCGGATCAAAGATAGTGGTAAAAGCGTAGGCAGGGTGAGGATAGCAAGAAGACATTTTCTCTTCAGCGACTACTAAGCAAGTGTCAAACTGCCCTGAAGCCACATGCCACCAACCCGCGTCTGCCACGAAGACCCCTGTTCCGCCGCCTACAAACACTCGAGAATAAGGTTTGTGCCAAGCCCCTGCACCGTCGGCTAAGTATTCGCCTTTCATGTGAACGCCGTCGAAAGCGTCTGGAGCGGTCCCTAACAGCACGCTTTCCATGTCTTTAAGTTCCAATTCAGCTTGGTCTAAAGCCATTTTTGAGGCTTCCCACGCCAACTCCTTGCCGGTTTCCTTCAAGTTTCGCCTGAACTTCGTCATGCCTGCGCCGATCACTGCCACTCTTTTCTTTCCAAACATTCTCACTTCACTCCAAACAATTACTCAAAACCGCAACAGCGCCAGTGGCTGTTGGAACTCCGCGCCACGACTGCGCTACGCCCACTTCCACATCAGGCAACTGTCGACTTCCCGCCTCTCCACGCAACTGCAAAACAACCTCCAGCAACCGCTGCATCCCAGATGCCTCCAAAGGCCAACCCATTCCAAGCATCCCACCAGAAGGATTCACCGGAAGATATCCGCCGATCCAAGTTTCGCCTTCCTCAGTCAATACACCTGCCTCACCTGGCCTGCAAAGCCTAAGAGCTTCAATATGTTGAAGTTCCTTGTACGAAAATAGGTCGTCCACCTCAGCAAAGTCAACTTCGCCACTCGGAATATGTATCTCAGCCCGCTTGTACGCCATGTCTGCGGCGATTCGAGCGTAAACAGCTTCGCTCCAACACCTAGTTTCCAACGAAGGAGTCTCGCACGCCCAGCCTACACCCCTCACCCACACGGGGTCAGGGTTAAGTTTCTCAGCCACTTTATCCGAAGCTAACACCATAACTATGCCTCCATCTGCAGGTTGGCTGATGTCAAGCTTACTCAAAGGATAAAACTGCGGATCAGAACACAACACGTCTTCGACGTCAACGTCTGCCCCGTGTGCCGCAAAAGGATTAGCCAAAGCGTTCCCCTTGTTCTTCGCCGCAACCATGGCACACTGCTCTTTGGTGGTACCCGTCTCGCAGAGAAAACGGTTCATCTCCATGCCAGCCACGTAAAACGGATGACCCCCAAGAGGCCTGTTAAGCATAGGATCCAAAGCAAACGAAACAACATCGTACAACGTGAGCACATCTGAAGGTTTACCGTGGGATTCCAAGGCTACGACGTCGAAATGTCCAGTTTTGATGAGCATATAAGCCGTGGCTAAGCCTATGATGCTGTCGCCTGAAACCGTGAAGAGATGGCGAAGCACGGCGCCCAGCTGGTCGGGCACAAATTCGTCGAATATGCTAAAGCCTTCCCAATAGTCTTCAGCCACCGAGATAAAAGCGTCAATGTCTTTGCGCGGATTGATGTTTCCAGCGTCTAGATAGGCTTTTGCGGCCGCTTCGAACATCATTTCCTTGTAAGAAACGTCCGACGTCACTGTCTTGAAACCTGTGCATCCAACACCGACAATAGCAACTTCACTCAAATTCTCTACCTCATTTCAATGAAAGAAATAGTTTAATGGTCATCACTAACTATAAGTTTTGTGTAGACACCCGAGAAATATGTGAAACTGGAGAAACAAAACGTGCAACTAGAAGAAATGAAGAAAGAAATCGAAAAACTGGTTTTGGAAAAAGGCTTCTACAACAAAGCCGAAGACGTCCCAAAGAAGCTACTCTTCGCATTCGTAGAATTAGGAGAAGCCAGCGACGCTTGGAAAAAAGGCAGTAGCGAAGAGAAAATAGCCGAAGAACTCGTAGACACAATATTCTACGTTTTAGACGCCAGCCGCCTAGCCTGCCCCACGATAAACATGGACCAAATGTTCCTCGAGAAATTAGAAAGAAACAGGAAGAGAGAGTACCAATACGGTGAAGGACATCGAACGAGAAACAAATAATCTTGCCAACAGCAAAAAGTGTTGGACAGCACAGTGAAACTCCAGAAAAATGCGGTTTATATACACCTTTGAGCTATCTATTGGCTCTCTCAAAACCCGACAATAACTAATCGGAGGCAAATAATTGACCGAAAAACCCCTAGTTTCCATAATTTCTGCAGGCATGTCAAAGTTTGGAAAACGAGAAGGACTATACGGCAGAGAACTTTTTGTAGAGGCTGCCAGCGAAGCCTTCGAAAGATGCCCTAACCTTGACCCCAAAAAAGACATCAAAGCAGCCTTCATCGGCATGATGGGCGAATCCTTTGAACATCAAGGCCACACAGGACCCACCAGCTTAGACTGGACAGGTCTTCTTCCCATCCAAGCTTTCAGAACCGAAGGCGCCTGTGGCTCCTCAGCCACCGCCATACGTTGCGGAATCTTCGCCGTCCTCTCAGGCCTCGCAGACACAGTCTTAGTCGGCGGTGTAGAAAAAATGACCCACAGAGCCACCTCAGACGTCACAGAATACCTCGCCATGGCCTGCGACTTCCCCTTCGAACAATGGAACGGTCTAACCTTCCCCGGCCTCTTCGCCATGGTGGCTACGGCGCACATGCACAAATACGGTACCACCGAAAAACAGATGGCTCTAGTGGCGGTGAAGAACCATCACCACGGCGCCATGAACCCAAAAGCCCACATGCAAAAAGAAGTAACCTTAGAGCAAGCCATGTCGTCACGAGTCGTAGCTTGGCCCCTAAAACTTTTCGACTGCTCTCTAATAACCGACGGTGCCAGCTGCCTAATCCTTACCAAGCCGGAACTGGCCAAAAAATACTCCGACGTCCCCGTCCACATAATCGGTTCGGGACAAGCCAGCGACACCATAGGCCTTTACGAAAGACAAGAATTCACCACCCTCAGAGTGGGCAGACTCGCAGCCCAAGAAGCATACAAAACCGCCGGCGTAAAACCCTCCGACATAGACGTCGCCGAAGTCCACGACTGTTTCACCATAGCAGAAATCGTAGCTTACGAAGACCTCGGCTTCTGTAAACCAGGAGAAGGCGGACCCTTCATAGAAGAGGAGCAAAGCCACATCGGCGGCAAAGTAGCGGTGTGCACCAGCGGCGGATTAAAATCAAAAGGACACCCTGTAGGCGCAACCGGCACCGCTCAAGCCTACGAAATCTACTTACAACTCACCGAACAAGCCGAAAAAAGACAAGTCAAAGGCGCCGAAATAGGCTTAACCCACAACGTAGGAGGCTTAGGCGCCACGGGAGTGGTGAACATTTACAGGAGAGGCTAAAAATGACAGAAGAACAACGCCCCTTCACCATTGAAAGTTTCTACAAATTCGTAAAAGAAGAAAAACTCATGGGAGCCAAATGCAATCAATGCGGACAACTCCTCGTGCCACCCAAACCCATGTGCCCCACATGTTTCTCCAAAAACTTAAGCTGGAAAGAACTCCCAAAAAAAGGCAAACTACTCACCTACACCGTAATCCACGTCGCCCCAAAACGATTCCAACACTTGACCCCATACGCAGTCGGCATAGTGAAACTCGAAGAAGACGCCCAACTGCCAGGAATAATAAAAAACGTTCACCCAGACAAACTCAGAGTAGGCATGACCCTAGCCATTGGCTTCGAAAAAGAACCACCAACCGAAGAATGGCCCCAATGGCCAAAACACCACTTCAAACCTCTATAATCTTTTTGACCAACTGTTACAAAGCTTCACTCGTCGCAGTTCTTCATTTTGTCTCTTCTCGCCTCAACCACCATTCTCTGTCAGATCATTGTTGCCGCCTCCATTCACAGAAGCTAAAACTTCTTTTAGAACAAAAACTACACAGTACAATATGCTTCGCGACTTCAACCTTCTAATCAGCACCACCCGCGGAAACGAGCCCGAAACCTGCTCAGAAACATGGTACCTACTAGGAGAAATCGGAGACGACGCAGCCAAAGTTGACAAAACCGGAGTTTCAGGACTAATAGCGGCCAAAACATCATTCCCGCCTCTAGAAGCCGTCGAAAAACTTCGAGCAATCCTGAAAGAGCGGCCATACGAGTTCCGCTACAGCCTCCGCATAATCCCTGTTCAAGAAGTGACACGCACCGACCTTGACGAAATCCAAAACGCCGTCACACGTCTCGCCGCCGAAATCAAAGAAAACGAAACATTCCGCGTAACCGTGGAGAAACGTTTCACTAATATGGCCACCAAATACGTCGTTGAAGCTGCCGCTGCAAACATCGAACGCAAAGTGAACTTAACCAGACCAGACAAAATCGTCCTAATCGAGATCGTAGGCGGCTTTACTGGAATCTCGGTTCTCAAACCTGCAGACATAATCTCCACAGCAAAAGAAAAATTCGCAAACTAACAGCCTATCATAGCTTAAACCAAAAAAGATTTTGTTCATGCGCCCGTGTAAATGATTATTTGATTTCTCATCTAGCTAAAGCCCAAATATCGGTTTATTCTTTCGGCTTTTATAAAAAAATCTAAAGCTGAGAAGCAAATAGATTAGAGGTAGTGGATAACTTGATTTATGGTAAATACGGTGAATATTACAACCTGATATACGATGTTAAGAATTATGATGGCGAATGTGAAAGTCTTAGCTACTATTTCAAGAAATTTTCGAAAGGCAAGGTCAAAAGCATACTTGACGTTGGATGCGGAACAGGTAATCATGGCATTCTTTTCGCTGAAAAGGGCTACAGTGTAGTTGGCATTGACTTATCTGAAGTTATGATAAATCAAGCCAAAAAGAAAGTTAGGCGAAGTTTGCCCGTCGAGTTCTTTGTCCAAGACATGAGAGACTTTGATTTAAAGAAAAAATTCGAAGCGGTTTTTTGCCTCTTCGGAACTTTTGGATATTGCGTCAGGGACGGCGACGTTGTGGCAACACTCAGAAGCGTAAGGAATCACCTAAAGCCACATGGCCTACTCATTTTTGACTTCTGGCCTGTCCACACATATATAAGTAAGGAAAGTCGGCAAAGTGTTCGCGAGATAGAGAAAGAGGGAACCTATATTATCAGAATCATGAATAGCACTTTTGAACTACAAACTAACGTGGTGAACTTGAAAATAAAGTGTAACGTTATACAAAACAAAAAATTAATCGAATCATTCCAAGAAGAACACAGAGTAAGAACCTTCACGCTACCAGAGACAGCACATCTCTTAAAGGAGAACCGCTTCGAGCCACTAGGCTTTTTTAAAGTTGATTGGCAAACTGAAAGGCCCTACACTCTATCTGGAGTAGACCTCCAAACTACCAACGTAGCATGTGTAGCTAAAAACTCTGAAAATTAATATTCAAGTCTCGAATCATTCACCATTGTTTGAGTGTTGATAGCTACAGGAACCGGGCTTAGGCTGGAGTGTTGCGCTCGGGGGATACGAACTAAAAAGAAAATTTACGGCATAAACACAAAACGGACACAACACTTAAAGCAATATAATCTTCTCAAAAATTCTTCTCCAAAGAAATCGTTTACACCTTTTAGCTAGCTACCGTTGAGTAACTAACAGAGCAATATGCTCAATCACTAAATCTGAAATAG
>JBKHJI010000095.1:0-2505 GCA_046538175.1 Bathyarchaeia archaeon
AAACGGCAGCGCTGCTAACAGTTGGAGTTGACACCGCTGAAACCGAAGAACAATAAGCCGAAGCATGAAGGTTTTCGTCTAATTTGAAAGCCCAAGTATTACACGGAAACGTAATCAAAAGGGCGAACAACTGCGCCACCATAATGGCAAAAAGAGTTTTTCCATTCATTCCCCCAACCCACCCCTAACTTTAGCATAACCTGCGCGAAAATAAAATTTATTGGAATGTTCTCTGACATGACAATTTCTTGAACATCGTTTTCTTTGAAGAATAGTCTTGTGTAAACAGAATGCTCACTCATTAACGAACTACGGCGAAAGTTGTTGCACCTGATTTTCGAAAGACGCCACACAAGTTTGCTTTCTTTCTCATTCTAGTAATTGCTGATAGGCATCGCGTTCTTTTAGTCGTTTAGATAAACCTTTAAGCTTTTCTTCTTCTTCACACACATACTCTTCTCTCTACCCTTATCCCTCAATATCTCTATCTATATACCCCTCTGTACCCGTGCTCAGACAGACACACAGAGGCACACACAAACTAGAGATTAGGGTTTTTTGAAATAAGTATTCATATGGTTTTAGTTCATTTGCTCCATAGCCAAGCAAGACAAAGTCCCACCAAAAGTGAAAACCAAATAAAGGAAATTGATAGGGTATCTGACACAGAACCAAGTTCTATGTTAATCCAACTAATGAGTACTAATACGCAGAGCCATACCCCAACCATACCCAAGCTTAATATTTTTTTAGCTCTTTTACTCATATCTTCAGGTTTTGCCGTTAACAACGCAAAAAAATCTAAGAATCCCAAGGTAACAGCTGTTGCTAACGAAACAAAAACTTGTCTAATCCTTTCTTTTATCACTTTCCACATTATTCGCCCAAACCCAAAATTTTGCTTCTAGCTCTCTTCAAACAGTTCAACTGCTCCGCGCCATTTATTTTTTATCTTTTCTCTCAAAAATGAGACATTAGAGTTATGGGATTCTCGGAATCCGCTCTCTCCGTTCACCCCTCAGAAACATAGCCAACAGAAGAAGAAAAAGATAAATCTTTAAGCTAAACGGTGGACACAAAAACCATAGGAGTCTTTAAAGTGGCCAAGTGTATATCTTCAGGCACGTATTTCATGCAGGGAAACGAAGCCTTAGCCGAGGCGGCTATTATTAGTGGATGCCGATTTTTTGCGGGTTACCCTATCACTCCTGCTAGTGAAATTGCCGAGGACCTGGCGACGCGTCTTCCTCAAGCGGGTGGAATCATGATTCAAATGGAAGACGAAATAGCTTCGATGGGAGCCGTGATTGGAGCTAGCTGGGCAGGTGCAAAGGCGATGACGGCGACCTCGGGCCCTGGCTTCAGCCTCATGCAGGAAAACATCGGGTACGCATTTATGACCGAAACGCCATGTGTCATTGTAGACGTGCAGAGAGCCGGACCTAGCACCGGTCAGGCTACAAAATGTGGTCAAGGAGATGTTATGCAGGCTCGCTGGGGCACACATGGCGACTACGCCGCAATCGTTCTGTCTCCAAATTCTGTGCAGGAAATGTTTGACTTGACAGTTCGCGCCTTCAATTTGGCTGAAAAACATCGTACACCTGTTGTCCTGCTGGCTGACGAAATCACGGCTCACATGAGAGAGCAGATGTCGGCGCCGCCTCTGAAAAAAATCGAAGTGGTTGACAGAAAGAAACCGAACCCCAGTCAAAAATCTTTCTTCGGCGGTGAAGAAGTGCCTCCTATGCCTTCAGTGGGCGAAGGCTACAATGTCACGGTGACGGGTTCAACTCACGACGCGTTTGGAATTCGTTTCACAGCCGACCCAGAGGTACATCGCAGCCTTGTAACGCGGCTTGTGAGTAAAATTAGGAACAACGCCGAGTTGTTGATGGACTTCGAAGCCTATAACGTAAATGATTGTAACGTTGGCTTCGTTTCGTTTGGCTGTACTTCTCGTGCAGTTTATGAAGCAGTGGAAATGGCCTCGAATCGAGGAATTAAAGCTGGGTTTGTTAGGTTGAAGACGCTTTGGCCATTTCCAGAAAAAATCGTTCAAACTATGGCGCAGAAGGCCGAAACAATTATTGTGCCTGAATTGAACCTGCAACAGATTTTCTTTGAGGTGCAGCGAGTAGTGAGCGGCGCCGCAGAAGTTGTTCCCCTCAACAAAGTCGGGGGAGGAGAAATGTTGACTCCCGAAGAACTCTTTTCTGAAATCAAAAGAGAGGTGCAAAAACTGTGAATGAAAACTTTTCCGCCAAACACTATGTCAGAGATATACCTTTTCCTTTCTGCGCAGGATGCGGCGGCACCACAGTGGCCACAACCTTCTTAAAAGCTGTTCACGAGTTAGGCCACCGAAACCTCCAAGGCTTCGTCTTCTGCAGCGGCATCGGATGCTCTTCATGGATTCCCTCACCCCACTTCGAGGCAGACTCGATTCACACCACACATGGACGAAGCATACCGGTTGCCACTGGCGTTAAGCTCATGCGTCCC
>JBKHJI010000040.1:0-11712 GCA_046538175.1 Bathyarchaeia archaeon
CGCCATCGGGACCAGGACTGTTGCTGTGGACCCAAGAAGGAGCCGAAAAGGTGCCTGTTTCAATAGCCGAAGCTGTCAAAGCATCAAAAAAGGGCAAAATCGTAGTCATGGGCGGGCTTGAACCCGGAATGACTACAGACACCGTCGCCGCCTACATAGTCCAAAAAGCAAAAGCACAACTCTTGGTAAAAGCCACAGACCAAGAAGGCATCTACACCAAGGATCCTAAAAAATACGAAGATGCAGAGAAATTGGACAAAATAACCTTCCGAGACTTGACGCAGCTTCTAACGCAAAATCGCCACAAAGCAGGAATACATCAAATTCTAGACCCAGTAGCCGTCAAAATCCTGCAGAAAATCAACGCTAAAACAATCGTAGTAAATGGCTATAACCCTCAAAACATCCAGAAAGCCATCGAAGGCCAAGAAATCGGCACTATTATTCACGGAATAAAACATAAATAAATCAGCCGCATAGTGCTATGTGGTGCGAAGGGATGTCTCGCCAATTTACATAGCCGTCAACCAAATTTTGTCCAGTGTCAGTCTAAAGCATCTCGAAAACAGTCAAAACACATGGAGACTTTTTATTTACACACCGCTAAACTACAATAGAAACTCTAAATATTCTGGAGGCAACGAAAGTGGTTGAGCTTCGGGAAAACGAACAGAAAACATTTCTAGCTCTCAGCAACCTTGAAGGCAGAGCTTATGTAAACCAAATCATGAGGGCTAGTGGTCTAGCTCACGCCGCAGTTATGCGTGCAGCGTTAAGGCTTTCAAAAGAAAAACTTCTTCAACTGCACGAGGAGAAACAAACGATTGTTACTTTAAACGAAGAAGGAAAAACTTATGCAGTGAATGGGCTACCGGAACGTCGATTAATCAAGTCTTTGGCTAGACTTGGTGGCAAAGCCAAGATTAACAAGGTGATCGAAGAAGCTAAGCTGGATGCTAGGTTGATACCTATCGCTTTAGGCTGGTTACGCCAAAAAGGTTGGGCAATTATAGAGGGGAAAGAACGAGTTTTAAAGGTGCTAAAAGAACCGCAGAGAGGAAAAGACGAAGAGATTCTGGAGCTCATAGCAGAAAAAGGCAGTGTAGCAGTTGAAGAATTAAGCAAAGAAGAGCGAGAAGCGGTAACCACTTTGCAGAGACGTAAACTCGTAGAAGCTGAAGAGAAAACTTCTCGAATTTTGGAACTGACATCTAAGAGTCGAAAACTGATTGAAAAAGGATTAGACATTGTTGAAGAAGTGAGCCAACTGACGCCGGAGTTAATCGTGACTGGAAAGTGGCGAGAGACCAAACTGAGAAAGTTTAACGTAACAGCGCCGGGTCCACCAATCTATCCTGGCAAAGTTCATCCACTACAGCAAATTATCGACCGTGCAAAAGACGTTTTTCTAGAGATGGGTTTCACCGAAATTCGAGGACCATTGATAGAGACTGCTTTCTGGAATTTCGACGCATTGTTTCAGCCGCAAGATCATCCTGCACGAGAGATGATGGACACGTTTTATCTTTCAGTTCCTAAAGCTGGCAGATTGCCAGAAAAAAGAATCGTGGATGCGGTGGCAAAAACGCATGAGAATGGTTGGGTAACTGGTTCGAAAGGGTGGGGTTACAAGTGGAGCGGTGAAGAGGCGAAGAGATTAGTGTTGCGAACTCACACAACAGCTGAAACCATCAAATATCTTTCGGAGCATAAGGAACCACCTATAAAAATCTTTTCGGTTGACCGGGTGTATCGAAATGAACAAGTCACTTACAAGAATACTGCTGAATTCCACCAAATAGAAGGCATCGTAGTAGACAGAGGGGTGACTTTGCGAGATTTAATGGGAACCTTGAAGACGTTTTACAGTCGTTTTGGGTTGAAAAAGGTGCAGTTCTGGCCGTGTTATTTCCCCTATACCGAACCTTCAGCACAGGCCATGGTTTATGTTCCAAAGTTGAAGCATTGGATGGAGCTTTGCGGCATGGGTATGTTCAGACCAGAAGTCTTAGCGCCGATGGGCATCAAGTATCCAGTTTTGGCGTGGGGCGGAGGACTGGAGCGTATAGCTATGCTTGAATTAGGAGTTGAAGACATACGGTTGTTGTATGGCAATCGTTTGGAATGGATTAGGAGGACCCCATTATGCCGGTAATCACGCTTGAAAAGGAAAGGTTCTCCAAGTTTGTGGGGCGGAAGCTTACTCTAAAAGATATGGTGAAGTGGTTGCCTTGGCTGGGCTTCGACATTGAAGAAGTTGGAGGAGGCTATGTAAAAGTGGAGTTCAACCCTAACCGCATCGACTTGTGTAGTTATGCAGGAGTGGCGAGGGCTTTCAAGGGGTTAAGAGGCTGGCAAATTGGATTACCAAGATATGACGTAAAAGGTAGTAATGTAGTGCTCAACATCGATAAAGCAGTCTCGGAAGTTAGACCCTATATGCTCGCGGCAGTTGTCCGGGGCATAAGGTTCGATGAAGAAGATGTGGTTGACTTGATGGAAATGCAGGAAGACTTGCATTGGGGCATAGGTAGAGACCGCAAAAAAGCTTCTATCGGCGTACACAACATGGACGTGGTTAAACCTCCCTTCACATTTACTGCATCTGATCCAGAGAGCGCGAAATTTGTTCCTTTAGACACAACAGAGGAAATGAGCCTCAGAGAGATCTTGGAAAACCACGAGAAAGGCAAAGCGTATAAACATTTGGTGGACTGGTCGCCCAAATACCCATTGTTAATTGATAGCGAAGATGAAGTGCTTTCGATGCCTCCGATAATAAACAGCGAATTGACCAGAGTGAACGAGAAGACAGAAAACTTGTTTCTCGATGTAACTGGTACAGATAATGCTGCGGTCGAAAAGAGTTTAAACGTGCTTTCCACAGCCCTCTCAGATATGGGAGGCATCATAGAAAGAGTCAAAGTTGAATCCATTGACCGAGTAATGTTCTCTCCTGATTTAACTCCGCAAAAAATGCGGCTTCGAACTAGTTATGCTAATGAACTGCTTGGTCTTAAACTTTCTGAGTCCAAAATCGTCGAGTGTTTGCAAAAATGTAGATTAGGGGCTGAAAATCTTGGAAAACACATTGTTGAGGCTTCGATTCCTCCATATCGCATTGACATTCTCCATGAAGTGGACTTGGTGGAAGAAGTGGCTATTGGCTATGGTTACTACAAACTTAAACCAACATTTCCCTCGTCAGTCACCATAGGTGAGCCTCATCCAGCTTACGAAACTGCAAACATGGCAAAACAAATCATGGTAGGGTTGGGCTTCACAGAAGTGGTAAACTTTACACTCACCAACGAAAACTTACATTTTGAGAAAATGTGCATGAAAGCCAAGAAATGCGTGAAGCTCGCTAACCCTATTTCTGCTGAGTATACTATAATGCGACGAGACTTATTGCCAGGGTTAATGAAAAACCTTGCAGACAATAAGCATGAAAGTTATCCACAAAAACTGTTCGAAATTTCAGACACGGTGCAACTGAATGATAGGACAGAGACAGGATGTGAAAGACAACTACACTTGGCCGCAGCCTCATCTCATGCAACCGCAAATTTCACCGAAATAAAATCCACTGCAGAAGCAGTATTGGCAAACATGGGCTTAAAACATTGGAAGATAGCTGCAACGAAGCACCCAAGCTTTATTGAAGGAAGAGCCGCAGCGATCAGAGCTAAGAAAAAGCAGATAGGCATAATTGGCGAAATACATCCCCAAGTCTTGAACAATTTCCAGCTAGAAAACTCCACAGCCGTCTTTGAAATCGACCTAGAGGCTTTTACAGACTAGGAAACGTTTTTTTCCTTCGGTTGTTCTTTTATGAATTAGCGATGACACGAGCAGAATCCCGTCGAAACCTCTTATGAGGACTCGTGTAGACGGACTCGACAGAAGCGACCACATGCTTGTTAATGACGGAGAGCTTACCCAAACACGAGACACGGCGGGCGCGGGTGCGTACCTCCCACGCTGGAGAGAGCTTAGCCGAGGAGAGCGTAAAGCTCCATCAATGAAGTTGAGTGTTAGGTGCCGTGGGATACATAGCATCCGCGACAGAGAGAACTTTTAAGTCTTTAATCACTGAATGTTAGGAGGAACATTCAGAAGGCTACAGCTATTGGACACCGAAAAAAAGCTACATGTTATCGTACGCAACACAGTAGAGGTTGTAACTCACGTTGAGCTGCGTCAAATATTAGAATCAAAAGAGAAACCTCGTGCCTATTGGGGTTTCGAATCTAGTGGCTTCATGCATATCGGTTTAGGCCTAGTTTGTGGCTCGAAAATTAAAGACATGGTTGAAGCGGGTTTCCATTTTGTTATTTTCCTTGCCGATTGGCATTCGTGGATCAACAATAAGCTCGGCGGCAAGATGGAAAACATACGTTTATGTGGTGAATACTTCAAAGAGTGCTTCGTTGCCCTTGGCATAAAAAATGTTGAGTATCTGTGGGCTGCAGACCTTGCGGAAGATATTGACTACTGGGAAAAAGTTGTTAAGATAAGCAAAAGTGCCTCGGTTCAACGCGTATGGAGAGCCCTACCCATTATGGGCCGAGAGATGGACCTCTCGGACGTTGAAACCGCTTGGCTGTTTTATCCTTGCATGCAAGCTGCAGACATTTTTCACATGAACCTGGACGTAGCATGTGCCGGCATTGATCAACGCAAAGCCCACATGCTTGCTCGTGACGCGGCAGAGAAAATGCATTGGCAAAAACCATCATGTGTACATGTTCCCTTACTGATGGGGTTACAGGGCCCTGCACAGGGCGATAGACAACTTGACGAAGACAGTGCGCTGAACCTGCAAATTGTTTCAAAAATGGCGAAAAGCCTACCGAGCACATGTATCTTCGTTCACGACTCGCCTGAAGACATCAAAACAAAGTTGAAAAATGCATATTGTCCGCCAAAACAAACTACTGACAATCCAGTGTTAGAAGCAGCACGTTTGGTCGTGTTCAGCAATGCTGAAGAACTCACAATTGTACGTCCGCCAAAATACGGAGGCGCCGAAGTCTTTACCAATTGTGCCGACCTCGAAAACGCCTACCGACAAGGCAAAATTCATCCATTAGACTTGAAAAATTCAGTCGCTGAAGCTCTAATACAAATATTAGAGCCGGTTCGAAGCCACTTCAAAAGGCATCCAAAAAATCTGGAAAAAATGAAGAAAATCGAAGTAACAAGGTAAAAAACTTGTCAACGCATCTAAAGAAAAAAATCGAGAAGATCGAAGAACTCTTGGAGAGACTTGCTCTCCATTCAGCTAAGGGTATACCGATAATTGTGGAAGGCCAAAATGACATGGATGTTCTTCGCAAACTTGCTTTGAACGGAGAAATCATTGCGGCTAAAACTCGAAAATCCTTCCTCGCTTTGGCAACGGAAATAGAAAGGCTAGATGTGGACGAAGTAGTATTGTTGATGGATTTTGACAGACGGGGCAAAGAGTGGACCAAACGTTTAACTCAGTATCTTGAACATACCAAGACAATTCCGAATACGTTTTTCTGGGAAGAACTCTGCAAACTTGTAAGCCGGGACGTTAAGGACGTAGAGGGGATTCTATCCTACCTCCAAACGTTAAGGAAGAAGAGTGGAGATTCACAAACTATAATAGAGAGAAAGCTGTAAGCGGGTATGGTTTACAGTTTCACATTTAGTGATGTTAATCCTTACAGGCATATCACTTGGAGGTGACGTTAATGGGATCATCACAAACCGTTACAGTAAAGTATGTAGTACGAGCGAAATTCGAAATCGATGGAGTTGTAGAAAAACCAGATGTTATAGGAGCAGTTTTTGGTCAAACTGAAGGTCTTTTCGGGCCTGAATTAGATCTACGAGAACTGCAAAAATCTGGTAGAATAGGAAGAATCGAGATAAATCTACAGTCTAAACAAGATAACACAACCGGCACAATTACCATACCTACAAGCCTTGATCGCGTTTCCACAGCCATACTAGCTGCTAGTCTAGAAAGCATAAACCGTGTGGGACCATGCGAAGCAAAAGTGACACTTGAGAAAGTTGAAGACGTACGCGACGCAAGACGCAAACTCATTCTAGCCCGCGCGAAAGAGATTCTCCACCAATGGAATATAGAATCCATGCCCAGCACCGAGGAAATCTTCCGCGAAGTTTCAGAAACACTGCGCACGGCGAAGGTTGAGAAATATGGTAAAGAGAATCTAACTGCCGGTCCAGAAGTTGACAGCACAAAGGAACTTATCATAGTAGAAGGCAGAGCCGACGTTCTCAATCTTTTGCGATGTGGCATGTTAAATGTCATTGCTCTGGAAGGCGCCAAGATACCGGAAACGATCATTCGGCTTACTAAAGAGAAAGAAGCCACGGCTTTTTTAGATGGTGACCGTGGAGGTGATTTGATACTCAAAGAATTGACGCAAGTGACGAACACAAAATATATCGCTAGAGCTCCGCCGGGTAAGGAAGTTGAGGAACTAAACTGCAAGGAAATCATGTCCGCTTTGGACAACAGAGTTCCCATGGAACAGCTGAAGGGAAGAAGAGAAAGACGCAGGGTACTTGTTCCAAAACAGATTGTGGGAATCGCGAAAGAGTTGGAAGGCACATTAGAGGCAGTATTGCTTAACGAAAGCATGGAACCAAAAGAGCGCTTACCTGTTAGCGAATTGGCAGAAAAGCTTCAGCAAACAGAAAAAGTTGACACAGTGGTTTTCGATGGAGTCATCACACAACGTTTGGTGGACATTGCAAATCAGAAAGGCATCAAATATTTGGTGGCTGGACGAGTTTCAGATGTTGTAAAGCAACCTTTGAACGTGCATCTCATAACCTTCGCTGATATCCAAAGTTAGCTGTCGAGAAACTCGGTGTGGAAATTCGATTGAACTATCAAAGAGAGGTTTCAAGCACGATCTAAATCCCATATCTAAAGCTCTGATACTTTGCCTCAGATTTTGTAGTTGGCATCTAAAAGCCAGAAAACGATTTTCAGATGATGATTGTTTCGTCACATCACAAGGTGCAGTGTTATTTTAACCTTTTAAGATGAACGACCTTTAGTTAGATGGGGGCGCAGGTGTGGCATTTTGAAAATTTTGGAGAAAAATCTCAAGAAAGGCATCATTAAAGTGGTGCCTAAAACGTTGGATGATCTTTGGCATTTATACAATATCATCTATGAAGGCGACTTGGTTTATGGACGAACAACTAGGGAAACAAAAATCGACGCAGAATATTCAAGACCTAAGAAAGGCAAACGGATTTCAGTTTTCCTCAGCATTGAGGTTGAAGATGTTGTTTGGGATCGCAGTTTAAACCGACTTCGGATCCACGGTAGAATACATGAAGCACCCGAAGATGTCGCTGGACGCGGGACACATCACACATTGAACGTAGTCGTCAACAAACCGGTAACTATTGTTAAAGAAGAATGGGCGAAGCATCACATTGACCGCTTGGACAGAGCTAAACGCTTTGAAGTACCGCCAGTTATTGTTGTATCTATCGATAGCGAAGAATATTGCATCGCAACAATTAGGCAGTATGGAGTGGATGTCCAAGTGGAAGACAAGGCTCGACTCCCAGGCAAGCTGGAAGCAGAGAAAAGAGAAAGCGCTTTGCGAGGCTATTTCAAAAGCGCATTAAACGCGTTGAGAGAGCTTTGGCAGATCAACCGTTGCTCCATAGTGATAATTGGAGTGGGCTTTGTCAAAAGTCAGTTTGTTAAATATGTGGAGAATGAAGACCCAGAAATTGCCCAAGCCGTTGTGGGTGTAAAAAGTGTAAACAGCAGCGGAGTGGCAGGAATTCAAGAAGCTTTACGCTCCGGCATTTTGGACACGGCGTTGAAAAACATCCGCGTCGGGGAAGAGACCGCTCTGATAGAAGAAGTGCTTATGAGACTAGGAAAAGAGCAAAGCAACGTAACATATGGTTTAGAGCAAGTAGAAAAAGCGAGCATGTTCGGAGCGGTTGAAATTCTTCTAGTGGCCGACTTTGCGGTTAGAAACACTTCGGATGAGAAGCGACTAGTTTTAGAGAAATTGATGAGGGAGATTGAGAAGAAAGGGGGAAAAGTTGTTATTGTGAGCACTGAACATGAAGCTGGCCAGAAATTGCTGGCTCTAGGGGGAATCGCAGCCTTGCTTCGTTTTCCTGTCAACTAAAGGTATTTTCTGAAAAATCTTAAGCGCCGTCTCACTTCCGGTTTGGTATCGGCAAGTTTTTTCAAGGTAATCTCGAAGGTTTTGTCAGGCGCCAATTCCTTTTCAAGAAAGACGCCAGTTCTTCCTATTTCGTCTCTTCGCAGAAGGGCATGTATGCGATCCAAAACTGTTTCTAAAGATACCGCCAAAAATTGGACCACCTCTTCTTCGCGCCCAATTATGCTGCTTTCGATGTGTCCTTTTTCGGTAGGTTCTATTAGCATTAATTTTTTGTCAACACCAGCAACTCTTCTGTCTTCTTTCAACATTTGAAGCGTAATTTCTCCGCCGAAACGATAAAAATCTCTTTCCACTCGACTCATTTTAGCCAGAGGAAAAGAAACTGTCCGTTGTTGATCGATTTCAAGGTATCCTTTTATCGCATAGTAGGGAGTGGCTTGCACAATTAGCCGTCTATTTAGTTGAATTCCAGCTCTCTCAAGGGTTGTTTCTATGATAAAGGAAGATGGCGGGTTAGGTATAAAGATGTCTACGTCGCTTTTTGCGGTCACGTCCCCCCGCGCTATACTACCATGAGTGAGGGTAGATATGTTCGCTTTTTCTAGAACATCCATGATTTCTAAGGCTTCAGAACGTAGGGTCCCTAATTTTTGCCAATGCTGCGCGTCGTAGTGCATTTCTAAGCGTTCAGCATGCCTCACCGGTTTCTTAGCCATATCACAAACCCTTCTAGAGAAACCTATACTAAAGCGTTGATTTTTAATAAACTAAAACAAGGAACTGTGCAATAAACAATGCCTCCAACATGTACGATTTGCAAACGTCGAGACGCAATCTATACGCGCCTTTACTCTGGCGAAAAAATGTGCACTAAATGTTTCTGTCTTTCCATAGAGAATAAGGTTAGAGCCACCATATCTAAGTATAACATGCTAAGCTTCGACGACGAGGTGGCCGTCGGAGTTTCAGGGGGAAAAGACAGCATGGCACTACTCCACGTTTTGGCCAAACTTGAGAAATCCTTTCCAAGGACCAAGTTGGGGGCCATAATTGTTGACGAAGGTATTTGTGGTTATAGAGACGAGGCGTTGAAGATTGCTAAAAAAGGGTGCCAAAAACTCGCCGTTGAGCATGTTGTTGTCTCGTTTGAAGAAGTGTTTGGGCACAAACTAGACGAGTTAGTTGAAAGGCTACAGGACGAGAAAGTTGACAGCAGAGGGTTAACTCCTTGCGCCTACTGCGGTGTCCTTAGGCGACGTGCCCTCAACTCTGCAGCGCGAGACTGGGGTGCAACAAAACTAGCCACAGCTCACAATCTTGACGACGAAACACAAACCATATTGTTAAATATGCTACACGGAGACCCTTTACGAATCGTCAGAATTCAGCCTGTTTCGCCTCCGACAGATTCCCGTTTTGTGAGTCGCATAAAACCTTTCTGCGAAATTCTTGAAAAAGAAACTACGCTATACGCTTACTTGAAAAGAATTGAATTTCAGAGCATACCTTGCCCCTACGCGTCCACTGCGCTGAGATCTGATGCTCGCGCTATATTGAATAGGATGGAAGAGAAACATCCCGGCTTGAAATATGGTTTTTACCGCTCAGTGGAGAAGCTTCGCTTTTCGTTTGAGAGAACGAATGAAGTGAAGAAGATTGAGAGCTGCAAGGTGTGCGGTGAACCAACGGTTGGCGATGTATGTCAAGTATGCGTGATGCTGAGAAGGCTCAAGCCGCAGAAACGCAGAGGGAAATTATGAATTGAAGGCGGCGAGTCACTGGGGTTCAGCGCCCAGTTTTCGCCAAGCCACAGTATATCTCTGTCTCGTATCCGCACTCCCTTGAGCGCTGAACGTCTAGACTTAGGTTGCTCCCTCCCGGGCCTGGCCAGATTCGCCTAATAAGCGCGGAAACCGCCTCCCTACAGAGGCAACTCCGCGACCGCCAGCCCCAAAGGACGGATATTCATTGCAGAGACATACGAAGCCAGACGCTCTTTGACACCTCAGCCTCAGCTGTCAGTCCGTCGTATAGAGGATTTACGGTCAAGGCAAAGCCTTTCAGAGGACCCCTAGCCCCCCACCTAAGGCTCGCCGCCCAAACTTCATAGGTTCATCCGAACATTAAAACTTTACCGACAACCAAGAAATAGTCAACTCTGCAAAAACCCTAAAACAGAATAGAGGATATAGAGAGATATGCCTCAAACATGTTTGGATAGGAAACTTGTAGTTTTTGATGTTGAAGGGGTACTGCTACCGAAAAATCGTTATTTAGCCTTCGAAATGGGACGAAACTTGAGTTTTGCACGTTTCATCAAGCTTTTTTTTATAGGTTTCCTTTACGAAATGAGGATACTCTCTTTAGAATCAACACTGAAAAGAATTTTCAACCTGTTTCAGGGTTTGACCGTAGAAGAACTTTTGGCTACCTTCAGGGAAGTGCCTTTGCTTCCGCACACCGAAGCCACATTTGTCGAAATGAGGGAGAAAGGATTAAAGACTGCTCTCATAAGTTCTGGACTCCCCCAAATAATAGTTGAAGATCTTGCTCTTCGTTTGGAAGCTGGCTATTCTTTTGGACTCGAACTAGAAACAATCGACGACGTCTTGACGGGAAAAATCAACGGCGATGTCATAAAGAATAAGGGAAAAGCCAAGATAATGGAAAAAATCTTGGATCAAGAAAAACTCTCGAAAAGAGATTGCGTGGTAGTTGCTGACGACCGGAACAACGCGCCGATCTTTTATCCAGAAACTCTGAAAATTGGGTATAACCCAGATTTTCTGATAGCTTTCAAATCTGACTATGTTATAAAAGAAAATCTACTAGAAATCGTTTCTATTCTTGAAGGGATACAAAAAAGACCCAGTTATTCTTTGTCACGCAGCGAAATAATTCGAGAGGCCATCCATGCCGGTGGCTTTTTTGTAGCATGGGCTGCTGCCCGATTTGGAGTTCGTCCAATTGTTGTTATCTTGTTATTGACCATTCTCATATACACGGCGTCCGAGCTTGCTAGAGCTGAAAGAACAAATATGCCCCCAATATCGTCAATTACGTTAAGAGCGGCAACTCTTTCGGAACGTTATGAGTTTGCCACAACTCCGATATTTCTTGCGTTAGGCGTCATGTTCGCCCTATTGTTTTTCCCAACTCCGATCAACTATGCATCAATAGCAATTGTTTGTTTCGGAGACAGCGCGGCTTCGATTTTCGGTAAACTATTTGGGAAAACTCCTATTCCCTTTAACAAAGGCAAAAACCTCGAAGGCTCGCTCAGCGGATTACTCTTTGCTTTTTTAGGCGCCAGTTTTTTTCTGCACCCACTACAAGCATTTATCGGAGCAATCATAGGCATGCTTATCGAGTGTTCACCGTTGCCGATTAACGATAATCTCTCAATCCCACTAGTAACTGGTGCTTTGCTAACTCTTCTCACGATACTGTCTTAGCAACAATTTTCTCGTATTAATGTAATGTATAGAGGTGTGCACAATTCCTTTTTTTGTAGTTTATCCGTTAAGTAACTTTT
>JBKHJI010000041.1:0-11543 GCA_046538175.1 Bathyarchaeia archaeon
AACTGTTGAAAGAAATATCCTCCCTACAAAAAGCAACCAACAATCGAATAATTCTTCCATTAATTGATGATCTCAACAGCGGGACAGCCAATGGGATGCAAGACGTTTTTATATTTCTTCGATGCAGACTTGTAGCCGGTGACAGTTGTGGAAGCTTATGTCTTGGTGAACTGCGAAGCTGGAAAATCGTGGAAAATCGTTGAAGTAGCATGCAAAATGCTGAACGTGAAAATGGCACACGCCGTTACAGGGGAATACGATGTGATTGCCTACATCGACTTCACCGACATGGATGCCTTAACTGAAATTCTCGGCAAATTTCAAACGATGGAAGGCGTAGAACGGACTCACACGGCAGTCGCAATACCTTCGATAAAATAGCAACGCCCCTTTTTTCTCGCCAAAGCAACGCGAGCAATCTGTCATTAAACAGTAAACATCTGTAAGCTAAGCACACCTTTTAGCAGAGGGAGGTGGCCTTCAACGAAGCAACCGTTTCGCTTTACCCAACACGATGCAATTGGTGGGCCCGGCCGGATTTGAACCGGCGATCTCTTCCGCGTGAGGGAAGCGTCTCTTGGCCCCAACTATGGGTTAACCAGCTGGACCACGGGCCCTCTGCGGAGTTTAAACGATAGTTGAGTTCCCTTATATCTTTTGCAGCTTCTCTGCTGTCAGCGTTTTGTTTAAAACCAAATAAGCCAGTAATTCACAATGCTGAACGAGTGGGGAAATGAAGGCGAAAGCTATAGGCGTGTCTTGCAGCGCCAGATTTAACAGAAACACGATTGCCAAGGCGCAAATTGATATTTTCGACAATTCCAGCAAAACGAGAGCGCAATTTGTATCGAAGTTGCAGGACTTCTTCAATTGTTCCAGTTGACTTGTGAAGATGCTAGACGAACTTGTTTTTATGATGTGAAGAATAAGCTGAAGAGCAAGCGCTACGGGCCCTCTGCTGGGTTTAACCGGTAGTTGGATTCACTTCTTTGGATTGTGGCGCGTTTCATCCGGGAAATTGTTTGCTAGAATTCATTGGGATTGTTTTCTGTATTTCTGTGAGAACGAAAACGTTTCCAACGAAGAGAGTTTTAAGTGGGATTGGCGGGATTTTGCCTTTAGAGAATAGAGCTAACACGTGCGAATATGATTGCCATAGGTCTGGTGACAATTCATGAATGCGTTCATGGGTAACGTCTACTTGGTCTATGTATTCAACCCAATAGCGGGTGCCGTGATCAGCTATTGCAATTATTGAGTTCGAGGGAATTTGATTTTTCATGTTGACTAGGTCCATGTAACCGGCGTCACTTATGGTAGGATGGATACTTGTAATGACGCTCATTGTTTGAAAGATGGAAAACGATAAAACGATTGCAGCTAGGGCTAGAGCAACAAGTTTCAAGTGCTCTTTGTTGTGACTCCAGATTTTTGATATGCCATAGCCAAGAATTATGACTGTTGGAACCACAATTGTTAATGAGAACCTCATTAGATAATCGTTCGGTATTACAGGAAAGCACATTATGAAACTTGCAGTTGTTGCAGTTACCAGAAGTAGTAGTCCTTCCTTTTCCCTTTTTTTCCAAGCATAGATGGACAGGATGGTACCGAAAATTAGAATCAAAAAGACCGTGCTCCATCCTCCAACTGCCGAAAGTGGAGACATGTTTACGGGGGGTCTGGGAGGAAGTGGTCTTAGAGCAGATCTTGGGATTGGAGGTAAAGTCTGGTTATTGCCACTCTGAGGAGCGATCAAATTGCTAATGAAAGAAAAGACCTTGCCGAAATCAGTGAATAGCAGACTGAAGAATGTGGATGCAACTAACACGAAAACACAAACAGCCAGAGCCATCAAGCACGAGGCTTTCATGAAAGACCGTCTATTTACATCTAAGATCAGTACCATGGCGGTATAGAGCGCTAGGTAGAGAAGGGCCAAGCCGAAGTCCAAAATGTGGGTCAAACCTGTCAGAATGAGAAAGAATGTGGCCAACAGTATACTGCTCTTTTTGGAGCCGGGAAAAGTCAAGTCATGTAGATAGTATATGAAGGCTAAGAGCCAACATATGCCTATTGCATTTTTCATAAAATCGGTCAGCATTCTGATGTAAGGTGCCGAAAAGATGACCAGCAGCATAGCGACCATTCCAGCGAAAAGGCTCTTGTTGCCAATCTTTTTGATAAGAAAATAAGTGGGAATAGTCGACAAAGCGCACAAAAATGAGACTCCCACCTTCACTCCTAACGTAATATCCCCAAAAAGAATCGAAAAAAAAGATAGTAGATAGAAGGTAAGAGGCGGATCACCGTACACAAGTTCTCCTGTTGTGAGCACACTTCTCACTTGAATGAGGTAATACGGACCGTCAATCATGGGAACCAGTTGATTTCTCAAAAAGATCCACAGATAAAACATAAACCCAAAAAGTAAAACAGAAAGAACGAGAGAGAACTCCATCTTGTTCCTTTGTAACGCAAAAAATGCCAATTTCAATCTTCGAAACACACGTGAATTTCCCATCGTATCTGCTAGGGCTTCCAAATTCACACCTTTCAAGCGTGCATGACGCATAATGTCATAAAAGCTTTATAAAGAAACTCCTATGTGCTATATGTCATAAAAGGTGGGGATAGTTGAGTAAGACTATTGTTTTTAGGATAATTTCAGTTTCATTGATTGCATTCTTAGTCTCATTGCCTGTTTATCATCCAGCTTCTTACGTGGCAGCAAGCCCAGCCATCGGCTCTATGACCACAACGATATATTCGTTGGCAGACACGTATGTAAACTCTTCCGATCCTGACGTAAACTACGCTTACTCAAATTCCTTAAATGTCAAAACCAATTCAGAACAGGATTTCGCGTACGTCATGTTTGACTTGTCCAGCATACCTTCAGACGCCAATATCATATCAGCCAAACTCAAACTCTACCTCATGGATATAGGCGGATATGTTGGAAACATCAACACTTACTATTGTTCGAACAGTTCTTGGATAGAAGCTGAAATCACATGGAATAACAAACCAGATTTTGCTTCGGAGCCAACGGATGAAAGATACTTTGGTATGCTTGTGTGGGTGAATCAATACTATTCGTGGGATGTAACTGCTGATGTGCGTGTCACCTTAGATCAAGGAAAAATGACTGAAGTAGTCGTACGCAAGAGTTCTGGATACGCGACATTCCACTCAAGAGAGGACGCCAACAAACCAAAATTAGAAGTAGAGTATGCAACAAAGCCAGTTTTCATAGTTCACCTCGAATCTGTTCAAGACACCGGAGCTACAGCCAATTTAGGGCTTATAACATTCGCAGATTACACGTTCTCGCTTCCAACTGATGTTGATGTCGTTAACGGTAGTTACGCAGTAACCTACAGCGGAGGCTACACGTTTGTCAGATGGGAAACAACCGGCGGAGTCTCGGTGACAGACGTGAATGCCGCGTCTACCACCGTCAACGTTTCCGGAAACGGCACTCTCAAAGCTATAGGAAACGCCGAAAAATTGGAGTACACCTACGATTACGAAAACCCTCAACGGCACTCAGAGAGTGAAGGAAAGATGGCCGCGGTTAGGTTTACACCACTCTTTTCGGGACAGTTGCTCACCGCTCGCTACTACATCTACGACGTTTCTTCTTACCAGTCAAACACATTTAAAGTTCACGTCCTAGACCAAAGCCGAAACGACGTAATCGCCTCGTTTAATGTAACGCCAAATTCTGAGGGTTGGTTCGACGTAGACCTCTCTCCTTATGGCTTAGATGTAAGCGAAGGAGCAGATTTCTATCTCGGAATGGAATGGATTGTAGGTTATAACCCAGATCTCGGCAAGGATAGTACCAGTCCTTCAGGTCGAAGTTGGCGCTGGAACGGAACAGCTTGGGCGCAGGAGACATACACCGATTTCATGATCAGAGCGGTTGTCGGCGCGGCTGCCCCGGAGGTAGATGTGGGCGTTAAGGCTGGTGATCGGGCGGGGTACGGCGATATTTTGTTCGAGTATGCGTCAAACATGCCTGGATATGAAGAACCACCTGTAGAAATGAACGTATCGTGGACTTATATTGAGATTCTGGGTGTTGAGAACAGTAATGTCACGGCTCGATATACTGTGATCTGGAAGAATGGCACAGAACAGACAGAAGTAGTATGGGGGGATATAGCGACAGGCGAAGGAAACCTTAGCGTTGGCATAGTTCCTCCAAGCCTCGGTGCAGGTGATGAGATCTCAGCAAATCTTACGTCGTATGGTATTGAAGAGCAGTTAAGGCTCACCATAAATGGCACCGTTACGCGGCGCTATGCGGGCGCAAACAGGGAAGTAAACTATGTAAACATTACGTATCCTATAGTACATGGCAACGTTACGTATGGCGCTTGGAATATGAGTTTCTACTGGGACAAGAAAACTGGCGTCATGTGTGAAGAAGTCATCTCTTTCAGGATGTCTTACATGGACAACGAGACTTACTATTACATGAACATGTCGATGCTATGGCGGATGACAGCGACCAATATGTGGCCAGCCGTTTTCACCGCCCACGACGGATACGCGTTCAACGTTTCTATGACGAGCAACTCTACAATCTCAAATTTCGATTTCAACGATGTGCAGATGCAGATAAGCTTCAACGTGACAGGCCCATCGGGGAAGACCGGTTACTGCAATGTCACGATTCCTACAGGCCTTTTGACAGGCAACCCTTGGGAAGTAAAACTCAACGGCACCGATTGGACAGCGTTATGTAACATAACCGGAAATCTTACCCACACATTCATCTACATACCCTATACTTGCAGCACCAACATGCTACAGATAAAAGGAACGTGGGCTGTCCCAGAATTCGCCTCGCCATCAATTCTCTTGCTATTTATCGTTCTCACCCTCTTGGCTGTAGCCTTCGCTAAACGGAAAAACCCAAAATAACGTACAAGTTAACCGCGAACCCTTTCACCCTCCCCTTTTTTTGCGCACATGTTTGAAGAGAGTGAAAGGGAAGGATCTTGCTTGAAATACCTGTTACTGCAGGTTTATGCGAGCTGCAGGCTTCGGATATGTGACTGACATAGATGGATACAAGTTTCTCCGAAAATGAAAGTAACGCGGCCACCTAACAGATCGACTTGAAGACTAACAAATAGGAATTCTTCCATGAGCTAGGTCCATAGTAAACTTGTCGATGTTTGCTAATTCTTTATCTACGACTTTTTCAATATTCTTTTTGAGGTCTTCTAGAGAATTACCCGTTTTCAGAACTACTTGGGCTGCGGCGATAGCTGGTTGATCAATGGGCTTGCCGATCTTGCTGAGTAGCCATATGTAAACTTCTTCCAACCCTTGAACTTGTTCGTAGACGCTGTTGGCGATGCGGTGTGTCAAAAGATTGTATATTTTGCCCACGTGGCTCACTGGGTTTTTGCCTGCTGCAGCTTCGGAGCAAGTGGGGCGATTCAGAGGTATTACGCCGTTTACTCGGTTTCCCCTTCCTACCTCTCCAGAATCGGCGCTTTCTGCACTGGTGCCCAGCACTGTTAGGTAGACTCCGCCGACGCCTCGGTTTTTGACGTCTAACGTGTTCAAGTCGACCGTAGCTTTGTCAAAAGTGACGTTTGTGTTTACAAATGTCTGAATGTCCTCGAGGATTTCCTTTTTCTTTCTAAAATAGTCGTTTTCGTTGTCTACGTATCGATCGACGAAAGCCATCGAAATTGTCAAGTTAAGCTCGCTTTTCTTTCTCAGTCCCATCACTTTTACGTCTTCGCCGGACACGGGGAATTTTTTCTTAAAGCGTGGAGAGTTGACGTATTGCTCGGTTTTTAAAACGATTTTTTCGAGTTGAGTCATGGGCGCGTAGCCTACTGCAGCGGAGGTGTCGTTGGCGCCTAGTACGTTTCCTTTTCGGTTGAAAATGTCGACTAATTCGGGGGATCCTGGTTTTAGTTCCACTTGGTATCGGACGTGTTTTTCTGGGTCGACGAAGCGTAGGTTGTTTTTTATCCATTCTTTGGCTGCTTGCAGAGCGATTTCTTTGACTGGTATTTCAACGCCGTTAGTTTCGTTGGTGGCTCTGTCTCCTAACACGAGGAGCATGGGGTCTTTCACTTTGCCTCCGCCGAAGTTGGGTTCCACGTTGCCTGCGACTAGCAAGGATTTGTCAGCGTTGTGGTGGAGGATGGAGCCAGCTCTTTTCAGGTATTCTTTGGATAGTTTGACCGAGACTTGGTCCATGAGGGCGTCGCATATCGAGTCGGGATGGCCGAGTCCTTTTCTTTCTACTATTTCGAATCTTTGTTGTTCGATGGGTATGTGTTTGGAATAGTCTACGAAGATGTTTCTCAACGATTGGTACACCTTGGCAAGGCTTAATAAATGCTTGTGAATATATATTTTGCCATATCCAACATGTATGAAAAATAACTGGAGGTTATAACGCATGGTTTTGACAGGCGCACAGCTCAAAAAACTAAGAATCGACGCCGGGCTCACCCAACAGCAGCTAGCCCAACTGGTCGGAATTTCCCAAGCACACATAGCAAAAATAGAAAATAGCAAGGTAGATCCTAGATTGTCCACCGTCAACAGAATGCTTCAAGTGTTAACTGAAAGTGAAGGAAAAAGATGCGAAGACATAATGACACGAGGCGTAATCTCTGCCAAACCGACAGAAAAGGTTCTGAAAATAAGCAAACTTATGATGAAAAAAGCCATCTCTCAACTTCCAGTAGTCCAAAGCCTCAAAGTTGTTGGCACCGTAACCGAGGAGAGCATCATCAAAAACCTACATGTTAACATAGCAGACGAAACGGTAGAAAAGATCATGGACCCCCCAATGCCTTGTATCCCTGAAGACACAAGCGTAAACGTGATTCGCCCACTGCTGAAAGATCACCCAGGCATCCTAGTTGTGCGTAAAGGCGATATAGTGGGGATAATAACACGTTCTGACTTGTTGAAAACGGTTTCTAAAACCTCTTAGAACGGTTTTGTTTCTACAGTTTACTGTCAATTTTTATCTTCAAACATGTACAAAATTGATAAATACTTGCCTCCATAACTTCAATGTTATGGACGACTTTGTCGGAATGGAGTGTGGCGTATTCAGCGCCATCGACTTCAAGAGAAAACCTGTCTTTCCCTACCTCTATTGGGGTATGCGTGCCCAGAACCACAGAGGTCATCAATCTCATGGTTTTTTAACCTTCGACCGCGGCGAATTCAACGTCCACCGTAGCTTAGACCTCATCCCAAAAATAAAGAAAAAAAACATCCAAGAATGGCTAAACCGCCTGCCTGGCCACGTCGGCATTGGAAACGTGCGATACACCACATCTGGACGGTTGGATGAAGAGGCGTTGATTAAAGGCACACAACCCGTAACGGTGGAAAAAGGCAAGCTGAAGCTGGCTGTTTCTTTCAACGGGAACATTGTTAACACCGTTCAGCTAACGAGAGAGCTGTGCAAGACGTTTCCAAGATTTTCCTACGAATGCGACGCTGAATTAATCTGCAGAAAGCTCGTTGTAGAACTTATCGAAGGCAAAGACCTAACTTCGGCTGTTCAAACGTGCATGAAAGATGTTGAAGGTGCTTTTTCGGTGACCGGCATAACCCAAGAAGGCGATTTGTTTGCCTTTAAGGATCCCTGCGGGCTGCGGCCTCTTTGCAGCGGTTGTAGTTCGAATGGCAACCTTTGTGCTTTTTCGTCTGAAACAGTGGGACTAGACATAAATGGTTTTAATCAGGGTTTTGAAGTCAAATCCGGCGAGTTTGTCACTGCCACTAACCAAGGTTTTCAACACAAACAACTTGTGGCCAATGAGAAAAGAGCTCTTTGCGCTTTTGAGTTCGCTTATTTTGCTCGTCCAGACTCGAAACTTAACGGTAAATATGTATATGAGGTCAGAGAGGAGTTTGGCAGAAATCTGGGCAGAGAATATTCAGATATTGCGAAAGGGGCTGATTTAATCATATCCCTGCCCGAAACAAGCGACGATGCAGCTTTCGGTCTTCACGAAGAAACTGGACTGCGCTGGGAAAGATGCACTCGAAGACACCGCTACGTAACTGACCGCGCTTTCATTCTTTTGTCAGAAGAACGATATTCAACCATAAACCGAAAAATCAACATCGTCAATCACAAACTCGCAGGGAAAAACCTCATAGTCATCGACGACAGCATAGTGCGAGGCGACACTACCAAGGTTGTCGTGGAAAAAATGAGAAAACTGGGAGCCAAAAAAATACACTTGTTCATCACTTTTCCCCGCATCGTGGGACCCTGTTTCTACGGCGTTGACATGGCCACCTATGGAGAAGTTATAGGCTCTACACGCAGCCCAGAAGAAATAGCAAAAGCAGTAGGCGCAGATTCGGTGAACTATCAATCAATTGACGGCTTTGTCAAAGCCACTGGCATGCGAAAAGATGAATTATGTTTCGGATGCGTTACAGGGAAGTATCCAACCCCTCTTGCGCAGAGGCTGGCGAACTGGATGCACAGGAGATTTGAAGACGGACACAAAGAAACGGGAAGACTCTACGAGATAGACGTAGAAAATCTCACTTAAAAGCAAAAAATAGCCACAAACCAGTAAAGAATAGGAGGAAGCTTATGGAGAAGGTGGGCGTCTTAGTTGTTTCTTACGGTGCGCGAGAGGCTTCTATTATCGACGCTTACGCTCGTAGTCGAGAGTACAAGACAGAGATTTTTGTTGTGGACAAACAGAAGAACCCGTTTAACTTGCGGAAGGCAACGGAACACGTGGTTGTTCCAGACTTGGACGTAAGTAAGATTTGCAAATTTGCTGCAAGGCGAAGAGATAAGATTGATTTTGGAATTGTCGGCCCCGAGAAACCCATAATCAACGGCATACGAGACGTCATAGAAAACGAGGCACACATTCCCGTTATATGTCCCACAAAGCGGTGTGCCATCGAAGCCAGCAAAGTAACCCAGAGACGTATATTTGAAGAAGCCGCGCCTGAAGTCAACCCTCGATTTAGAGTTTTCAGCCCGAAAGAGTACCGAAACGCTGCTGACGCTAAAAAAGCCCTGTACATGTGGTTGGACGAGCTCGACAATCAAGCCGTAGTGAAACCCGACAGTCCAGCTGCTGGAAAAGGCGTCGGCGTGTGGGGGGATCATTTCAACACTCGAGAGCAGCTGTTCAACCATTTTGCGGCTAACTTTAGCCACGGAGATGTGATAGTGGAAGAGAAGGTTGAAGGCGAGGAATCTAGTTTCCAAGCTTTTTGTGACGGAAAAAGTCTTGTGGCTTTGCCTGAAACCCGAGATTATAAGAGGGCTTTCGATGGGGACAAAGGTCCCAACACGGGTGGGATGGGGTCCTACAAAAACGTTGGCGACTTGCTTCCTTTCATGACCGTTGAGGACTGGGAAAGAGAAGTTGAAATAGTGAACAAAATCTTCAATTCGATGAGGAAATGGGCAAGCGGCGAAGAATTAAGAGGCGTCCCCTTCTACGTAGCCTTTATGCACACTGCGGAGGGCTTAAAAATTTTGGAAAACAACAGTCGGCCGGGAGACCCAGAAATCATGAATATAATGCCGCTTCTCAAAGATGACTTTGTGGACGTGTGCTTCAAAATCTTGGAGGGTAACCTGTCAAAAATACGGATGGAACGAAAGGCGTCTGTGGTGACTTACAAGGTGCCGCCTTCTTACGGCGGATACGCTGAAGAGTTTCCAGACAAAGTGGCAAAAGAAGAGGTTGGCAAGCCTGTCAAGCTGGAGGGTGCCTACAACATTGTGGACGGAGTTCGTGTGTATCCGGCTGCTGTGGAGCTTAGAGATGACAAGGTTTACGCTTTGACCTCTAGAGCCGTGGCAATAGTCGGCGTCGGAGACACGTTGGAAGAGGCTCGAAGAGTTTCTCTAGAAGGCGTGAACGCTGTTGAAGGAGGAGCGCTTTGGAGCCGCAGCGACATAGCTTCCTCCATGCACGTTCGAAAAAGCGTAGAGCATATGGAAATACTGAGGCGTAAAGCCCGGTGAAGGAAACCCGCGTTTTTGTGACAGATTGTGAAGGGCCAATTTCGAAAAATGATAATGCTTTCGAGTTAGCCTGCCATTTCGTTCCTGAAGGTGAAAAGTTTTTCACTCAAGTCAGCAGGTATGACGATGTCTTAGCTGATGTTGTGAAACGTGACGGCTACAAAGCCGGCGACACTTTGAAGCTTATTGTTCCTTTTTTCAAGGCTTACGGGGTGACCGAGCAGAAAATGACTGAGTTTTCGGCTCAAAACATCATGTTAATGCCTGGAGCATTAGAGGCCTTGCAGTTCTTGAAGGAGAGAATGCCCTGTTTCATTGTGAGCACGAGCTATGAGCATTATATTCGAACGCTGTGCAGCGTTTTGGGTTTTCCTTACGAGAACGCTTACTGCACCAAGTTAGATATAGACGCTTATCGTTTGAGCGTAGAAGAGCAGAATAAACTTAGAGGGTTTAGGCAGGAAATATGCGCTCTACCTTTAATCGAAGTTCCAGAAGAGGCTAAATCGCTTCAAGACCTTTCTTCAAGAGACCGGCAGACAGTCAAGCGGTTGGACGATATTTTTTGGAAAGAAATCAGTACGATGAAGATTGGAGCAGTATTTGAGGAGGTTAATCCGGTGGGGGGCGCAGAGAAGGCGAAAGCTGCAAGAAACATTGTTGACAGGATGAACGCGGGTTTGGGCGATGTTATGTATGTGGGAGACAGCATCACCGACGTCGAGTGTTTCAGGCTGATAAGAGAGAAAGGCGGGATAACCATCTCTTTCAACGGCAATGCTTATGCTGTTCGCGAAGCCGAAATAGCCGTGCTTTCAACAAACGCCATCGTAGTGGCAGTGTTAGCCGACGTTTACAACAAGCATGGAAGAGAGGCGGTGTACCGTTTTGTTGATGAGTGGGGTTATGAAAGTTTGAAAAAGTATGGGTTAGCTCCATGGTTGTGCGAGAAGGTTTTGGGCGTGTTTCCTGAAAAGTTGCCCCCGGTGTGCAGGATAACTGAAGGCAACGTGCAGGCGCTTGCAGTTGAGAGTGGGGCTTTTAGGAGGATGGTGAGGGGAGAGAGGGTTGGGTGGCTTGGGTGACGTGAAGTTTTATTTGTTTTGGCTTATTTTTAATTGGTGGGTGTTATGAGGGTGGAGGTTGAGGATGTTTATGCAGAGGCTTTTGAGGGAGTTTACTGCAGGGTAGTTGTGACTGCCGATGACGAGGAGACATTGCGCGGTGCGGCTGAAGATGCTACGGCGACGCCTTCTATAGTTGTTGGAAGGGTGGAGGGAGGAGTTGAGAAGTGGTTGATGCCGAAGGAGACGCCTGACGGTCGCCGCGGGGCGGTTTTGCAGTTTTGGGGAGGCATAGACGGTGGTAAGCCTTTGCAGAGGTCTTTGGAGAGATTTGAAGCCGAACTTTCCATTCGAATCCGGCAAGACATTCTTGTGAAGCCTTTCACGGCTCTTTTCGACGCTTCGTTGAGTCCTCTGGGAACGTTGGACATGATGGAGAGGGTTGGGCGTTG
>JBKHJI010000042.1:0-11349 GCA_046538175.1 Bathyarchaeia archaeon
GAACCTTGTCTGTAAGATCCACAAAGTCTATTTCTCCTTTGGTGGAAAACTCGATACTTTGGTTAAAAACCTTCAAACAGTTCTACCTCGTCAACAGATTTAGAAGAAAAAGCATAAAATCGTTACCCCTACATAAAATACACAACTGAGCGAAGAACCTGTTTTTTTCAGATGAACTAGCTTCGTATCAACGGTAAACCCAATGCGGTATATAAGCCATAATAATCTGAACTAATAGGCGGCGATAGTGGAAATCGCTGATAGGATGTTGATCGGCGGAAAACTGTTTAGATATTGTCTTGGGCGAATTGGTCGATGTGGTGAAAAAGGGGCTGTACACTACGTAGACAACTATAAGTAGAGTACACGCCTGGCACTTTAGTAGATAGCTTCTGCGCTTCGAGATAATCTCGCTTCACTTTTTTTCGGCTGTTGTTGACGATTTCGGTTATGCTTTTGTATCCGCTCGCTTTAGGTGATGAGGCTCTTTTGGTGATGTTTGATAGTTCAGCATTAGAATCGGTAGAAAAAGAGAAGCTATTTTGAGGCTTATTATGTTGGCTACGTGGTTTTAGGGCAATATAGGTAGGCAAAACAGTGCATAATTTGTTGTTTTGACTATGTGTTTTGGAATCGTTAGTGATGTTAGTGGGGTAGGTATTCAGTAGCAATGTTTACATCACCATATTGGTTTTTGCCACTTACCGACAGTTGAGGCCATCAGGTTTCTATGGAACAGATGGATTAGTTTCTACGGATCTTCTGCTTTATAAGAAGTTTTCCGATTAGCAAAATGCAATGTGACTTAATTCTTCAGTTATAGCTAAGCATTAGTTGAAGCGTGGATACAGAAGCATAACCGGCATTGCAGCGTTCGTGGAATTGTTGGAGGAAAGGCGGTTGGAAGCATGGTGAACTTTTTTGGGAATTAGGCGCATTTGGACAGAATTTGCGTAGTTTGGTGCGGTTTGGGGAAAAGTTGGGGGAGTGCGGTTTTTGGCGGATTTTTTGGGAATGTCCATAGATTTTCGTAACTATATTTTAAGAGGACGCGAAGAACGTGGAAAAAGCATAAATGCTATCCGTTATAAATATTGAGGCATAACTGAGGATAATCGGTATGAGTGAAGAGTTAACCAGTATAAAAATCAGAAAGGAAACCAGAGATGTCTTGAAGAGCGTTGGAAAGAAAGGCGAAACCTATGATGAGATAATCAATAGACTGTTGGACAGGGTTCTTAGACGAAAGAGAGGTTAAAAATCGATGGAGTGGGATTCTGGTGACTGAGAAGAAAGCTATGAGGTGCCCTAAATATACTGCAGTAATGTTTTCGGGGTTATTGTCGATCCAAGGGGCGCTGGGTTGGGAAATAAACTGGCGTTTGAAAAAACGCAAATTAGGAGAGAAAGTTGCTGCTTTCAGAGTCTGGAGTGTGGATATGTAGAGCTTTATTTTACTGGGTTTCGGTAAGGAAAGTAGTCTCGAGTGGGATTAAGAATCTTGGAAGTAGTCTCGTCAGGAAACAGTTTTTTGCTGGTTTAGGCTAGGTATTTTGTGTAAGAAAGCAAGTTTTTTGTCATTGGATCTGGAAATGATATCTAGAAAATGGTTGGAAAAGCATATTTTTCATTGTCGCAACTAGTTGTCTAGTGTGTCTATTATGGGAAAGTTATCTGACCTGAAAAAATGGCGGAGGCGCGGATTCTATAGTGAGACAGTGTTGGTTAAGAAGTTGCAGAGAAATGGCTACAATGCTGTGAGAGTGCCGGTGAGCAACCCGAGTCTTCATCCTCTTCCAGATGTAATGGCCCGCAGAGATCAAGACATGTACGCTTTCGAAGTTAAAAACGCCAGCTACTACGCGTATTTTCCCAAAAAACAAATCGACAAACTGTTCCGGTTTCTAGATGAACTAATACCTTTGACTAAAGAACACAAACACGCTGTCCTAGCGGCTCACCTGGGGAAAAAATGGATTTTTCGGCAAGTACCATGGGAAGATTGGGAACAAGATACTCTTCTAGATCAAGAACGTATTCTGAAACGTGATAAGGGAAACTTTAAGCTAGAAAATAAGGATAACTCTAATCATGAGTAAGCAGGAATGGTATACTTCGCTTTTCGACGAGTTAGACAATTATTGGCAGGAAATCGCAGAGACACGCTCTACCGAACAAGAAGCTAGTTTCATAGAAAATGTGATGAAAAGAAAAGGTTTGCTTTTGGATTTTTGCTGTGGTACCGCTCGTCATTCAATTCTGCTTAGCCAACATGGATGGAACGTTATAGGGTTAGATATATCTCCCAACCTTCTCAGAATTGCTAAGGAGAATATGAAAGAGAAACATGTTCGCTTTCCTTTAGTGAGAGGGGAGATGCGCCACTTGCCTTTTCAAACCGAGGCTTTCGTTGGGGCAATTAACATGTTCACTAGTTTTGGCTACTTGCCTTCAGAGAAAGAAGATTTAGCAAGTCTTAGAGAAGTGGCTAGAATCTTGCAGCCAAATGGGTCATTCTTGGTGGACGTTGTGAACCGTGAGCAGTTGGTCAGCACTTTTAAGAAGAAAGACTGGGGAGAATTTCCAAGTTTTTACATGTTGGAAAGACGCACCTTAGACATTGAAGGCTCAAGGCTTTACTCTCGATGGACAATTGTAGATAAGAAGAGTAGCAATACCGAGACATTTGACCACAATTTGCGCTTGTACTCGTTGTCTCAGCTAGAACGACTACTTAAAAGGGCAGGGTTGACTGTTGAAAAAGTCTACGGCGCCTATGAACTGCAAGAGTTTCGATCAGACTCGCCTAGAATGATTTTGTTGGCAAAGAAGGAAGCTATATAAGTGAAGGTCAAGTTTTGCCGCTTCTATTTGTAAGTAAAACTTCATTTTATTCTGATGGTATAGTATTTTTTGCTGTTTTTATGCTTATTTAAGGTTCTTAGTTAAGTTTATCTATAATTTATTGCTGGTATTCTGTTATTTTTCTGTCTCTCTCGGAAATCTTTTTCTTGAAACGTGTTAATAAATCTATATGGGTGGGAAGTTCATTTAAAAAGTTTTGCAGTTGCAACACTGGAACTATGGGCGTGTCGTAGTGAAATTTGAATGGGCCAGCTAGAAGGGACAGGACTATTGGGATAACTGTGGCGTGCTCCCACTTTTCTAACTTTAACTCTGTGTGGAGTGTAGATAAGGTGTCTGCGAAGGCTTGAGTTCTTTTTACATGTTCTTCCACGGTTTTTACGATTGATGCTCGTGTCCAATTGCGTCTCCAGAGTTTGCAGTCCACCGCGGCTATTGTGGGCTTTTTGAAGCCTAGAATGTCGATCTCCCATCGTTTTCCATCTTCTCCTTTGTATCTAAAGTTTTTCACAACGTAGTAATTGTAGATCTCAAAAGCTGTTGTAGTGATGCTTTCAAACTCTTTCCATTCAAGCAGTCTGCAAACACGCTCAGAGTCTGCACCAAGCTTCAGAGCTTGCACAGCAATTTTCACCCGTTGTTCTGGCGATGCTTCCAATATTTTTTCTCTCCACTTAATCAGCTTGGCATCTGCTAATTTTGTTAGAAGACTCTCCGCTGTCTGGGCAGGTATCCTAGCATTTCTGCCTATTAGCGAATAATCTGTCGGACCAGTTTTAGTGAGTTTTAACACAGCAATGAGAATTTCTCTTTCAACACTCATAATATTAGGTTAATATTAGAGACATCTTATGCCTTTCTGTGAAGCCCATCAGGCGAAACTGTTCTGGGTTTTGCACAGTGCTTCAGATACCATGCGAGCTTTCAATTAAGGGGACATCGCCAAACAAGTTTTCTTGGCGCGATTTTTGTTTCGCTGAGTTTGCACATAATGAAAACTTAAGTAAGCATTTAAATTGTTATCCATCGAAACTTATTGAAGAGGAGTCCAAAATATGGAGCACGAGTATGCTTCTAAAACCGTCAGGTCAAAACAGTTGTACGAACAAGCTAAGCAGGTTCTACCCACAGGGGTGTCTTATTCCATTCGATATTTTGCGCCCTATCCGTTTTATGTGAATTGGTCTAAAGGCAGCAAAATCAGAGATGTGGACGGCAACGTTTACGTCGATTTTTGGATGGGGCATTACACGCATATTTTGGGTCACAGTCCTTTGAATATTATTGAAGCTGTTAAGAAGCAAATTGAGCATGGCACACATTATGGCGTATGCCACGAGCTTGAAATCGCATTTGCGAAGCAGGTTGTTAAGATGGTTCCAAGTGCTCAAATGGTTCGGTTTTGCAACACCGGCACTGAGGCAGCAATGTATGCAACTAGGTTGGCACGTTCTTACACAGGCAAAAATAAAATTGTAAAATTTGAAGGCGGATGGCATGGGGGATATGATGCTTTACATGTAGCTGTCAAACCGCCTTTTGACGTGCCAGAGTCAGACGGCCTCACAAGCGGAGCGATAAGAGATACAGTTGTGGCTCCTTTCAATAATTTGCATGAAACAGAACAGAAAATGAAGGACCAAGAGATTGGAGCAGTCATAGTGGAACCTGTGCTTGGCGCTGGAGGTTGCATAGCAGCTGAAAAAGACTTCTTGAAAGGTTTAAGAGAGCTTTGCAACCGAAGAGATGTTTTGCTGATTTTTGACGAGATCATCACTGGGTTTAGATTGGCGCCAGGTGGAGGCCAGCAATATTACGGAGTCACTCCAGACATAACCATGTTGGGCAAGGTCTTAGGTGGAGGTTTCCCAATAGGCGCCATAGCTGGCAGAAAAGATATCATGGAGAGAATAGATCCATTTCTTTTTGAAAGGCCTAATTTTTCGTTCGAAGGAGGAACTTTCACCGGTAATCCCACAAGCCTAGCTGCAGGGTTGGAAATGCTTAGAACCTTGGAGGACGATCGAATAATTGATCGCATTAGCCGTGAAGGAGAAAAGGTTCAAAGAAGACTTGAGAATGTTTTCGAGAAGGAGAATGTTGATGCTAAAGTTAATCGGGTAGCCTCATTATTTCATGTACATTTCACAAAAGAAGAGGTTAAAGATGTAGATGCTGCGTTCAAAGCAGATAGAAAGAAACTTGCAGATTATCATTTAGCGTTGATTAATAATGGAGTTTTCTTTCTACCCTGTAAAACCGGTGCTATCAGCAATGCACACTCTGAAGAGGATTTGGAGAAGCTTGTTGTGGCGACCGAAAATTACGTGAAGAAATGTCGTAATTAGAGAAAGAGTTCTTTTTCAAGCGGTCGAAGCATGTCTCTGCTTGTAGCTACTTCGGATTTTTGATAATGATAGCCTCTGATGATGGCTGCGGGAATGGCTTCGTTTGCTTGCCCAATTACGAGTTCTGCAGCCGAAGCTAGTTCGTCTGCAATTGCGGTGCGTTTCACTCTTAAAACGTAGTTAAAAAGGTCTTTTTCGCCTCTTCTATCTCGCAGGGGCATGAGGCCTGAAACCCCTATGGCAATATTGATCTCGCCGTCTCTCAAAGGGCGCCCATGAGTATCTGAGACGACAACCGCCACTGTTTTTCCCGCATGCTCCTTTATTTCTCGTCTAATTTGTTTCGCCGATTCGTCTGCGTCTTTGGGTAGCAAAGCAACTGTTTTCTCGCCTGGCACATTACTTTTGTCGATTCCTGAATTGGCGCATATGAATCCATGTTTCGTTAACGTTATGAGGCTACCTTCGCGCATGCGAATGATGCTTTCTGCCTCTCTTAAGACGACTTCTACGAGTGCCGGATCTTTGTTATTTTTTTTGGCGACCATTTGGGCGAACTGAGAAGGTTTTACGGTTTCAAGGTTTACCGTGTTGCCTTCCACTCGGGAAACTATTACATGCGTGATTACTATTATGTCGCCGTTTTGAATGGGAGTTCTTTGTTTTTTGGCAGCATGACAGATTAGTTCAGCGATTTTGTCACCTTTCTGGATTATTGGAAGCCCAGTTACAGGAATTATTTGAACGACATTCATGGGAAGTGCTGTTACATTATAAGCTAATAAGCGTGGCGTTGTTGTATCATCGCCTCTGCTTGTTCCAGATCCTTTGGTGTGTTGATGTTGAAAAAAGTCTTCAGTTTTGGGTCAAGTTGGTGAAGAAGTGACGTAGAAATATAGCGGATGCTTTTCATGTGCTTAATCATCGAACGCATGTCCAGCTGTCTTTTTTTTATGGCGGTTTCTGCGGCTTGAGCTGCTATTTCAGTACGATAGGCCGCCTGTAAGGGTTCGATGTTGCCATTCGGCCAGCGTGGGATTGCCGCCGCTTTGTTGAGGCATACCTCCAATAGAAAAATAAGTATCTCTGAGGATAAGAACGGAGTGTCGCATCCCAGAAGCAAAGTGTACTCGTTTTGAACATTTACAAAACCTGCTAGGGCACCTGCCAAAGGCGTTTGAACTTTTGCCTCATCAACCACAACGCGGGTTTTTTCACCTATCACTTTGGCGAAGTTCTGTTTCTGTATCTCCGAATTTACCACCACAACAGTTTCATCGACAACGTTTGCAACCCGGTCTAGCACGTGAACAACCAGAGGCTTCTCACCCAACATAACCAAGCTTTTGTCTTGTCCAAAACGTCTTGAAACCCCACCGGCCAAAACAATCGCCGACATAGAATATCTTCTCTCTACTCCTAACGTGAATACTCTTATAGGTTGCCATGAAAATTCGACGCCATCGACCGCCAGTCTTAATTTGTAGGAGTATAACTCTATACTTGTTTTTTTAGACTATGTTTTGCCCAAATACGACAGGTGCCCTCTGTGGAAACCATACATGCCCCTTTTGGGGTCTCTGGTCTACATACGTTCATGAAGAGCGAACATTCGCTAGGTCTTATTTTCCCTATCATCACTAGATGGCATTGACAGCCGGGTAAAATGTCTCTGCTCTTCTTTACCTTCACGTTATACTTTTTGCGGGCGTCCCATTCGTTGAACTCGTCTTTCAAGGCAAATGCAGAAGTAGGCAGTTTTCCTAAACCTCGCCAACGACCCTCAACCACATCAAAGGCGCGGCTAATCAACTCCAAAGCTTTTACGTTGCCTTCCCACTTCACAGCTCGACCATATTCGTTTTCCAATTTAGCCTCATTATTCTTTAGCTGGTGCAACAGCATGTCAACGGCAAATAACAGGTCCAAAGGCTCAAAACCCGCCACCACAACAGGCATCACATAGGCATTCGGAAACACTTCGTAAGGCTTCAAACCAATAATAGTTGAAACATGGCCTGGTGCAACGAAACCGTCAATTTGTAGGTCTCCAATTCCCAATAGCAGCTCCATGGCCGGCGGAATCAAACGATGCGAAACAAGAAAACTGAGATTTCTAGGCGGGCCTTCCAAAATTTCGTTTGCGGTGATGGGCGCTGTGGTTTCAAAACCAATTGCAAAAAAGACAAACTCTTTGTTTGGTTCTTCCTTTGCCATCTTAACAGCATCGCCTACGCTATAGACAACGCGCACATCGCCCCCCTTGGCCCGTGCCTCAGCCAAAGATAGATGTGAGCCCGGTACTCTCAAAACATCGCCAAAAGTTGTTATGGTAAGTCCCTTCAGCGCTAACTCGATTGCCTCGTCAATCTCTGCTGCCGGCAAAACACATACGGGACACCCTGGTCCAGCGATCACTTCTACGTTTTCTGGCAAAAGTGTCCTCAATCCGAAGTGAGTCACTGTCCACTCGTGGGTTCCACACACATGGCAAAACTTGACTGGACAGTTTGGCGCAACCTTGCGAATATGTTTGGTTACGCGTTTCGCTAGGTTTGGATTACGAAACCCGTCTAATTCCTTTAACTTGAACACCTAAATCAACATTTTAATGCTTTTAATCAAACAATCTTTTCCGTTGACAATTTCCACCGCGCCGCCGCATTTTGGGCATTGAAGCGTAGGCATCGGCACATGGAAGGCTGAGTCGTCGACGTACTTGAAATTTCCTTTGTAGCCACATTTGGAGCAATGTACAGTTCCTTTATTTTCTTCTATTATTAGCTTCGAGCCTTGCATGATTGTGCCTTTTGTCAGCATTTCGTACCAGAACAGAACTTGTTCAGGATTTAGGAACATTAAAGAACCAATCGCTAGGAGGACTTCGGTTACTTTTTTTGCCTTTCGTTGTTCAGCCTCTTTCAACACGGTTTCGACAATTTGTGTAGTTATCGCCCCTTCGTGCACCTCTTTTGCAGACTCCGCTACAGATTCAATGCTTTTGCCACTGAATCCGCGCCTTTACCAGTGCGGCAGTTGGCGAACACGACTTTAGCTTGTGGATTTGCTTTCTCTACGTCATTTCTTAGTTTTTTCAAGTCAACGTCCATTGCTTCTGCCAAGTCGATTTTGTTTATCACGACTATGTCGGCGTCCATGAAAATGAAAGGGTGCTTAATGACCATGTAGGGGCCTTCTGTGACGCTAATGACTACTAGGCGTTTTTCGGAGCCTAGAGGAAACTCTGCGGGGCATATGAGGTTGCCTACATTCTCGATGAAAAGCAGATCCACGGCATCGAGATCAAGTCTGTGTAACGCTTTTTTCACTAGGTTAGCATCGAGATGGCATTCTTTTCCTGTGTTTATGGCTACGACTTCAACTCCGTGTCGTTTGATTAGCTCTGCGTCGATTGTCGTTGTCAGGTCTCCTTTGAAAACTGCGATTTGGTAATGGTCTTTGAGTAGCTTCACAAGTTTTTCGATCAAAGAGGTTTTGCCGGCGCCGATGGATCCCATTACATCAATTGCTGTAACATCGTGTTTTTTCAGCAACTCCTTGTTTTCTTCTGCCAATTTTTGGTTTGCTTTTAGAACGCTTTCTTCTAGTTCTATGTCGAATACTTCTCCTTCGTCGGCTCTCACAACATCTTCAATTTTCAAGTTCGAAGCTCCTATGGCTTAGCGTTTGGCTCCTCCATTTTTAGTATCTCGTTCCACAGCCGAAGGGTTTCCTCAGCTTCTTTTCTGTCGAGCACTTGAATGGCATAGCCCGCGTGAACCAAAACATAATCTTTAACTTTCGTTTGTACCAGCGTGACGTTTACTTCTCGAAGGACGCCTTCCCCAAAGTCTACCTTTGCTATGTCGCCTTGAATATTCACAACTTTTGCTGGAATGGCCAAACACATTCTTTGTCGTTTATCGGAAGCCTTTGTCACTCATAAATCAGTTTCGGTAGATGCTCGAAATTGCAGCTGCGACGGCATGTCCGAAAGAAATTCCGCCATCACCAGCTGGAACCGATTCGTGAACGTAAAATTTGAAACCATTTTTCTCTACGTGTTTTTTTATTGTCAAAGTGATGTGTTTGTTGTATGCAACACCGCCTGAGAATCCTATAGTTTTTGTACCGGTTCTCTGTGCTGCGTCTATGGCAAGTTGAGCCAACCCCTGGGCGATGTAAGACTGCGCAGAGCACGCCAAATCAGCGGAGGAATTTTTGTCTTTTGCCTCAAAAACAGCTCTTATAATGTCAGTCGTGTTAAGAACTCCGTCAATGATTTTGGGTTCTAGTTTCAACACACAACGACCCAAAGTTGCGGCTGACTCTAACTTCAAAGCTGGCTCACCTTGATATGTCCTCTTGTGGCATATGTTCAAAATTGCCGAAACTGCGTCTAGGATTCGTCCACAGCTTGTGGTGCTCATGTGGAAGCGTTCACGGTCAAGTTGAGTGATTATTGTTTGCGCCTCTTCTCTTCCGTAAGGGAGATGTTTGCTGTTTTCCATAATCCATTCATCAATGTTCGCTGTATCGTTTAATATTCCTGCCGCCATTCTGAGGGGATAACGTGTTGCCAAGTCGCCTCCTACCATAGGCTGCTCTTGAAGATGACCTACTCGCTTGTGGTGTTCTCTGCTGCAGTGGAAGATTTCGCCTCCCCAAGCTTTTCCGTCTTCTCCATAGCCATAGCCGTCGCAGGCGATTCCAACAATTTCGTCTAAGCCATGTTCTTCCATCAACGCAGCTATGTGAGCGTGATGATGTTGAACGGGAAAAACTGGACACCCAATCTCGTCTGCAAGTTCTCTCGCCATTCTAGTGGTGGCAAATTTGGGATGCAAATCACATGCAACCGCGTCGATTTCGGCGTTTGTCAAATTTGCTAGATGTTGAATAGCGTGCTTTAGGAATGTGAGAGTTTCCAGGTTTTCCACGTCGCCTATGTACTGGGAAATGAAGGCTTTGTCGTTTAGTAATATACATGCGGTTATGTTTTCTTCGGCGCCTACTCCTAATACACATTTGTTGAATGAATTCTTGAGACGGAGGGGGGTTGGGACATATCCTCTAGACCTTCGAAGAAAACATGTTTTCTTGTCGTGTAGTCGGACAACCGAGTCGTCACATCTTTGGGCAATTGCTCTATTGTGAAAAAGAAAATAATCAACTGTAGAGCCCAACGTCTTCAAGGCTTCTTGGTTGTCGACAACTATTGGTTCGCTGGGAGGGTTTGCGCTGGTCATAACGAAAGCTGGTTCTTTTACCTCGTCGAATAGCATGACATGTAATCCTGTGTAGGGCAGCATTACGCCAATGTTATGCAAGTTTGGCGCGATTAGTTCTGAAAGATAGTATTTTTCTGTTTTGTCGAGGAGGACGATGGGTTTAGTATAAGATAGCAGCATCGCGGCTTCTGTAGGGTTGACTGTGACAAAAGTGCGGACGGTGCTTAAATCTCGCGCCATAATGGCGAAGGGTTTTTGGGCTCTGTGCTTAACGCGTCTGAGTCTGAGTATAGGTTCGTCTTTTGTTGTAGATGTTGCTATGTGGAAGCCGCCGTAGCCTTTGATTGCAAGCACATAGCCTTCTTCCAGCAGTCGTCCTGCTTGGCGTATAGGATCTTCGACGGATACATGCTCGCCTTTGTTTGTTGTAAGGTGAACTTTTGGTCCACATTTTGGGCAAGCTACTGTTTGCGCGTGGAATCTTCTGTTGTGGGGATCGGTGTATTCTTTTTTGCAGAAGTTGCACATTGGAAAGTCGTTCATGGTGGTGTTTTGTCTATCATAAGGGAGTTGTGAAATTGTGGTGTAGCGGGGACCACAGTTGATACATGTTATGAAAAAGTAAGCGTGTCTAGGGTCCGTTGACGTGCGAAGTTCATCTAGGCACTCGTTGCAGATGGAGATGTCTGGCGGAATAACCGAGCCTGCTAGTTCTTTTGTTTCTGAGCTTTTGAGAATAGCGAATCCAGAAAAGGTTCCCATGTCTTTGGAGTATTGTATTAGTATTTTGTGCATGTGTGCTAAGGGAGGCTTTTTCTTTTTCAAATCGTTTAGGAACCGTTTCACGTCCTTTTCTTTGCCTTCTACAATTATTTCTACGCCGGCGTCGCCACGATTTCTCACAT
>JBKHJI010000043.1:0-11171 GCA_046538175.1 Bathyarchaeia archaeon
TGACTGATGTTGCTGTGACAGAAGGCGAAGTGACCCCTAACGTTAATTTCGAGTTAGCCAAAATTCCACCCGAACAGTCAGCAGCGATTTCCGGCACAGTCATGGGCGACCCAGATCCAATCCCAGAATTTCAATATCCAATAATTGCTCTGCTCGTAGCTACTCTGATAGCTGTTGTGCTAGTAAAACTAGCGAAACCAAAGCTCAAAATGCGCCTACATGCGTAGACAGGAAAACAAAGACTCATCTCCACTTTTTGGCTGCAATTAGTCTACCTTTGCTTATAGCCAATAGGCGTATGCATGCTAGTAAGCTCCATCTTAAAGAAGTGGCGGTTAATGCGCCTAAATATGATGGTTCTCCAAAAGGAAAAGCTAGGTCCAAGATATAGATGAAACATCTGCAAAAAACACTATTCCGTAGAACTTGTGGCGCGGGGTGCGGGATTTGAACCCGCGCGGCCCGAAGGACCACAGGCTTAGCAGGCCTGCCCCCTACCAGGCTAGGGCAACCCCGCCTTGTTTTTTCCTGGCTCTGTAGGTTTTCAATTATGGAGACGTGTTATTTTCTTTTTCGGAAGAATGGCAGACCGTCTTTTTGGTAGACGTATTCGAATTCGAGTGGCAGCAGTTTTTTGATTTCTTCTTGTTGTTTGTAGCTGTTACGTTGTACTAGTCGTCGTTGCTTAATCCGAATGTGGCTTGTTCGACCTGTATGTAGAGCAGTGTGTCTTTGAGGTTTGCGTGGCCGACCAAAGTTAGGTTTCCGCACACTTGTCACAGTATGTGTATATGTCCATGCGTTGTCCGATTGGCTTGAATCCGAGTTCTCTGATTATCTCGGTCCAGAGATTCTCAATGCTTTTTGCTTTGTAATCTTCGATCTTTCCACATTTCTTGCAGACAACATTGATGTGAGGTGACGTATCTGGATCATATCTCGAGATACAATCACTAAGTCCCATCTCCTGTAACAGTCCAATCTGCGATAGGAGATGTAATGTCTGATAGACAGTGGTCAAACTGATGGTTGGATGCTTCTTCTTTACTTTTTTGTATATTTGATCAGCTGTCGGATGTTCTTTGCTTGAAAGAATGAGCTCGCAAATCGCCAGACGTTGCGGTGTGACTTTGTAGCCACCGTCTCGAAGCTTGGCCATCAGCTGTTCAGTTTTCATATACATCAGTAATCAACGTTGTAGTTTATATTGCTTTCTAAGAAATAGCAAGATTTAAATAGTAATCGTTATTATTTAATACCAAATTCTGATAGCAAACATAAGTTACTTCAAACGGAGGTGATAAAATGGCAAAAGTAGCACGAGAGATGGTGGAGAAAGCAGGAATCAACGTCGATCAACTTGTTGAACTACTGGTCAAGAACGCAGCAGCTGAGCTTACAACTTACTACTACTACACTATTCTTCGGTGCAACCTAATTGGACTTGAAGGAGAAGGAATCAAAGAGATCGCAGAAGCCGCCCGCATCGAAGACCGCAACCACTTTGAAGCACTTGTCCCCCGCATATACGAGTTGGGAGGCAAACTGCCAGAAGACATGAAAGTCTTCCACGACACATCAGCTTGTCCGCCGGCCAAATTGCCCAAAGACCCCACCGACACTATGGCAATGCTGAAGGTTTTGGTGGAGGCAGAAAGATGCGCAGTGAGAGGATATACTCACATCTGCAATATGACTGCTGGCAAGGACCATCGAACCTACGATTTGGCTCAATCGATCCTTAACGAGGAAATTGAGCATGAGTCGTGGTTCTCGGAATTCTTGGGCGAAGGACCATCTGGACACTTCATGCGCAGAGGCGAGAATTCACCATTTGTTTCGAAATTCCTGAGATAGAGCTTTTGCTCTTCCCTTTTTTCCACAAGTAAACATATATTGATTAGGAGTTCAAGTGCTTAGTGTGAATTTGGATATAATTTGGCTTGGTTCACTAGCAAGCTTACTTGCAGGTCTGGCCACTGCAGCAGGGGCTTTGCCAGTGTTATTCACGACGAAGGTTTCAGACAGATTGTTGGACACCATGCTTGGATTCTCTGCTGGAGTCATGTTGGCTGCCACATTCTTCAGTCTTCTGGTTCCAGCTATCGACTTGGGCGGTGTGTGGGTTGCAGTTCTTGGGATCGCGTTAGGGGCAGTTGTGCTGCATCTAGTAGATCGGTTCATTCCTCATTTTCATCCCGCGTTAGGTGCAGAGGGACCTTCTTCGAGACTTTCAGGGGTGTGGCTTTTTGCGTTGGCCATTACTATTCATAATTTCCCTGAAGGTTTGGCGGTTGGAGTGAGTTTTGGAAGCGGAGACGTGGCAGCCGGACTTGTGATCGCCATGGCCATCGGGCTTCAGAACGTGCCTGAAGGTCTCGCAGTCGCGCTGCCCCTATTAAGAGAGGGGTATAGCAGACGAAAGTCTATCTGGTACGCGACGTTGACTGGATTAGTCGAACCTGTTGGAGGTCTATTAGGCGTTGCGCTTGTGTTCATTTTTAATCCTATTCTGCCTTGGGCGCTTGCCTTTGCCGGAGGAGCCATGTTATTCGTGGTCAGTGATGAGATCATACCTGAAAGCCATAGAAAGGGTTTTGAAAGACAAGCTACCTTCGGTCTTGTTGTAGGATTCATAGTAATGATGTTACTTGACTGCTTGTTTATTTGACAAGAGGGAAGGATAAGACGAATGAGGAGGTTCACAAAAAAAGAGCTTGCCCTATATAACGGTGAAAACGGAAACCCAGCCTATGTCTCATACAAGGGAAAAGTGTATGACGTATCTGCCAGTTTTCTCTGGAAAGATGGAGTCCATCAGGTCCTTCACAAGGCTGGTGTGGACTTGACGGTTGCCTTAAAACGGGCTCCACATAGTGGAGAAACTCTTGAGAAGTTTCCAATTGTTGGAATCCTACGTAATGCAGACACGTCCTCGGTGTCATCCTGACGATCGATCATTTTTTATAGAAAAATGTGGTTCAGCAGAAAGATTCAACCGTCGCCCAAATGGCATTGCTCTTGTCTTTTTGTGTTTTCGGTTCTCTGTAGCCCAGTAAACAGAGGATAATTGGGGTTACCACGCTTTGGAGAAGCGAATTATAAATATATTGCCACGCATAAAACTTCGGTCATAGAAATCAAAAACTGGTTTCGAAGAACTGAACTTGAGGACGAAAGGCATTGAATTTTAGCAACGCTCTGTCTTCTGTGAGAATGCAAAAACTGCGCGTGTTGATATTAGACGAATTCGTTGACAATGTCCTTGGAAAACTTCAAGCAGAGAGCAACATCCACATGGTAAATATTGAGAAGGCTTTACCACGATGGGAGAATCTGCCTCAACCATATACGGCAGAGCAAGAAATACGCAGGTGGCAAAGAATCCTCAGCCGCGTTAATGGAATTCTCAACGAGTTGGGGTTAAAAAAGGAGTTGGGTCTCTTTGAACAACTCTTCATGCCTAGAGAAAGGGAGCTTATAGAAACAAGCCTTACAGACGAAAAGATGCTTTTGAACAATGCCGAAGAAGTAGTGGCTACAATAGAAAAGGAAATCGAAGAAAACATAGAGAAATTTGAAGACGTCCGAGAATTTCTTTGGGAAATGCGGACCGCGAAAATAGATGTTGAAGATCTTCGATCTACTGAGACATTATACGTTAAGCTGGGCAAGATACCTAACGAGGAAACATTACCACTCGAAAACGAGTTAAAGAGTAGAATAAGATACGTCTCAGTTTTTTTAGATGGGAAAAAAAGAACGCGATTCATTGCTTTGATTTCTCTCGGTAGATTTTCAGAAGAAATCGAAAAAATTCTAGACAAATATGGGTTCCAAGAAGTTCTTATCCCGAAAGACTTGTCTGGCGATCCGAGTAGCTGTTTGAGATTATTGGATTCCAAGTCTAGTGGCATCTTAAAAAAGTATGAAGAGAAAAGCCTCTGCTTTCATGACGCAGTGTTAGCTCAAATTGAACGGTTAAGAAGTAAGGAAAACTTGGGCAAGACGGAAAGAATTTTTGTTTTGGAAGCGTGGGCTCCTGAAGAAAAAATAAAAGCTGTCACCACTCTCATCGAGGAAGCATCTGGGGGATTTGCTACCGTGCTTGTCTCTCCTCCAGATGCGCCTGAACCCGAAATACCAACCCTTCTTAAAGACAGGAAGATAATCGGCTCTTTCAGAATGCTGACAGAAATGTATGGCGTTCCGCTGTACAATGAAATTGATCCCACTCCTTTTTTAGCTGTCTTTTTCGCCAGTTTTGTAGGATTAATGTCCGCTGACATAGCTCTCGGAACCACTGTGATAGTCAGCAGCTTTCTGATTAGGCGAGGCGCCGGTTCAAGAAGTAGAAATATGAAGGATCTATCTCTCATTCTACTCTGCATAGGCATCTCAACTGTCTTTTTCGGAATGCTGATGGGAGAATTCTTCGGAGGCCTTGTAAAACTTCCAGTGTTATGGATGAGCGCCGCTGACAATCCACTAGAATTTCTTTTCATAGTAATATGGATAGGAATAGGCCACGTCATAATAGGAAGCATGCTTGGAATACTGAACAACTTCTACAAACGGCAATTTCGAAACATGGTTGGCGACCAGCTAAGCACCCTGCTTCTAATTGGAACTGGAGCCTTTTTTCTGTCAACGGGCAGATTTGAACTTCAAGGGATCAACATCGCAGCGTACGTTACGGGAATTGTGGGGCTTGTGATGTTACTAGTTGGCAAAGGGTTAACAGGGCTGCTTGAACTCACTAGATTGCTGAGTAACGTTATTTCTTACGTGCGAATTCTAGCTTTAAACATGGCAACTGCTTGGATGAGCAGAACTTTTGTGTTACTAGGCGGGTTAGTGCTCAGCGTATATTTAATCGGACCAGTTTTGGACGGAATCCTCTTATTGTTTTCCCATTTCTTCATCGTGTTCATATCTGTCTTTGCAACCTTTGCCCATGCGCTACGCTTACATTACGTGGAATTCTTTGGCAGGTTTTTTATAGGTGGAGGAACCAAATTCTCCCCTTTGACTTCAGAAAGAATGTATACCCAGCTAGGCTCACGGCAGAAAGAAACGGAAAGTAAGGAGGCAGTAACATAACGTGGTAAACTCCGAGATTCTATTATTCGCTATTGGAGGTGCCTCGATAGCCATTGGTTTGGCTGGAGCTGGCGCATCTTTAGGTCAGAGAATGGCAGCGTCGGCGAGTAGTTTGCTGATGTCTGAAAAGCCCGAACGCTTCGGGTTGACGTTGATTTTGACGGTTTTGGTGGAGACGTCGGCAATTTACGGATTGTTGATCGCCATTTTGATTCTGGCAAGTATGGGAGCTGCATATGATGTTAATCAAGGCGTCGCTGCGTTGGCAGCTGGTTTTTCCGTCGGAATTAGCGGTTTCTTCACAGGCATAGGTGAAGGCATAGCTGCTTCAGCGTCCATCGGAGGAGTGGCAGAAAAAGAAGGTGCATTCGGAAAATTCTTGGTTCTAACAGTGCTTCCCGAAACAGGAGCGATTTATGGACTGTTAAACGCCGTTTTGATATTAAGGGCCGCTGGATTTCTAGGCGAACCTCTACCTGGTTCTGAACAAATGATCGGAACAGCTTCTATTTACGCCACTTTGGTTATAGCCCTAACCAGCGTCTGTAGCTATCTTCAAGGTCGAGTAGGTGCCTCTGCTATAAGTGCAACCACAAAAAAAGAAGAAACATTTGGAAGAGATCTAATTTTTGTGGTTCTTCTAGAATCGGTTTTAATCTATGGATTGCTTGTATCGATTCTAATTTTGACGTATAGTAATGTAATATAAAAATTGTTACAAACTAGAAGGGAGAAGGCTGTCTTTCTTTAATCCATTTAAGTATAACGTGTCTTTCTCTTCCTTTTTCTTCAAGTTTATTTTCAATCATTTTTATCTCGTCTTCAAGATTTGGAATTAGAATCTTCTCCAAAGCTGAAACACGAACACCTGTGTTTTCTATCTCGTTCTCTAGTATTCTAAGGATGTTTTCTAGTTCTGCCACTTCGACTAAGAACGCCGTTGTGTTTTCGAAGGCTCCTGCCGCTTTGTCCAAGGAATAATTTGTGCCGGCTAACCCATAGCCTCTTTCCAAAGGTGTTCTTTTCATAATTTTGCAGTCCAACTTAGGAGCGGAAACACTTCGCATGGTTACCCATCTCACAGCTATGTCATCGTTGGATTTGCTTGCCAGTGCTGCTCTGTAAACGTTACGCAAACCAAGTGAAACTATCGCTTCTGAAAGAAAAGCATATGCTTCCTCGATTTTGCTCTTTAATTCTTTTTGGAAAGGCCTGAGGATTCTACGGATGCGTTGTGCCTCTTGCACCAACACTTTATATTTTTCTTCAAGAAGATCATAAGCCTTTCTAGCAAGCTCTAGCTGATCTTTAAGTTTGAGTAGTTCGTAGCGTGTTGGACGTGGCTTTCTTCTAACGCGCAGAGACATTTCACTTAACCTTTTTGAACCATTTTTAGCAACTCAATACCGAGATCTAGTGTTTCCTCAATATCTCTCCGAACGTATCTACCTTGTTTGACAAATCTATTTTCAAATTCTCTCGCAAATTGTAAATGCACTCGTTCTTCTTTTGTCAGTGCGTCTTCGCCTATCACAAGGGCTAAATCCATAGCATTTCTTCCCGTTGAATAGGCAGCATAAATACCATTAGCAACATCCATATGACCTGATCTTGTTTTTCCATCGCCAACACCATCTTTCATTAGCCTTGACAGAGAGGGAAGGACATCTATCGGCGGATATATACCTTTTAAAGAGAGATCTTGGCTTAGAACTATTTGACCTTCGGTTATGAAACCAGTGACATCAGGTATAGGGTGTGTAATGTCGTAGTCAGGCATACTGAGGATTGGAATCACAGTGATCGATCCCTTTTTTGCTGCCACCCTTCCAGCTCGTTCATACAAAGAAGCCAAATCCGTGTACATATAACCTGGGTAGCCCCCTCTTCCCGGAATCTCCCCGCGCGCCATTGAAATTTCACGTAGAGCCTCACAATAATTCGTCATGTCTAATAGCAACACAAGTACTTGATAGCCCTGTTCATAAGCCAGATATTCAGCAGTGGTTAAAGCAAGTCGAGGAGATAATAGGCGCTCTATGACAGGATTGCTGGCTAGATTAATGAACATAACGGTTCGGTCCATCACTCCTGCTTGTCTTAAGTCTCTGACAAAGAAGTTAGCTTCTTCCTGAATAATCCCCATGGCTGAGAGGACCACCGCAAATCTTTCCTCGTCTTGAAGAACACGAGATTGGCGAACAATTTGTGCAGCTAAATAGTTATGAGGCAAACCTCCTCCCGAAAAAATAGGAAGCTTCTGACCTCGAACTATGGAAAGAAGACCGTCTATTGCAGAAATGCCAGTTTCAATAAAATCTTGTGGATAAGTTCGAGCAACGGGGTTTAAAGGATTCCCAGATACTTCCATCTCCGACACTCCTTTAACAGGGAGACCGCCGTCGATGGGTCTACCTCGACCGTCCATAATTCGCCCTAACATTTCAGAAGAAACCGAAAGTTTGAGCGTTTCACCGGTAAAGGACACCGTTGAATCTTGACTTATGCCGCTTGTCCCTTCTAAGACTTGAATGACAGAAATATCTTCCTGAATCTCCAGAATTTGACCCGTTCTAACCTCGCCGTCAACGTATATTTTCACGAGCTCTCCCAAATGGACAGTAGGTATCCCCTTTACGAAAATTAAGGGACCTCTAACAGCAGTTATTGCTTTATATTTGATCTTTAACAATGCAACTATTCTCCCTGTTGGCTATAGGTTCTGAACATTCTCAGAAAATGCGCCCTTATTCTCGTTCTCATATTCCAATATGCCGTATCCATTTTATCGGCAGACAAGGGTTTCATAGCCTCCATTTCTTCACGAATAGGAGATTCAAGCAAAACGTCTGATTGAACCCCCTTCTCTACAGCTTCCAAAGAGAGCTTATGGAAAAACATCACGAGATCCAATAGTTGAAATTGCTTTCTAGGAGGACAAAAAGCATCTACAGGATGAAGGGCATTCTGTTTCAGGAACACTTCTTCCAATAGCCTTGCACTCCCCAAGGTAATCTTCTCGCTTTCTGACAAGGCACCTGTTCCAACCAATCGCACCATACGTTCCAATCGAAGCCTCTCCTCATGCAATCTCAGAGCCTCCTCTCGGATTTCTCGCCAATTCTCGGCAATATTCTCATACCAGAAAGGTTCCACGGCGCTTTCGTAAAGCGAAAAGCTTTGTTGAAGGTTTATAGCTGGAAAATGCCTCTTATAAGCAAGTTCTTGATCTAAAGCCCAAAATGCCCGAACTATCTGAAGAGTCTTTTGAGTCACCGGCTCAGAAAAATCTCCCCCGGAAGGCGATACCGAAGCGATAATAGACACCGAACCTAGTCGACTAGGCTTACCCAAACATCGAGTTTTTCCAGCTCTTCCATAAAACTCTGCAATACGAGAAGCAAGATACGGCGGGTAACCACCTTCTCCAGGCATCTCGCCCATTCTATTAGAGACTTCTCTCAATGCTTCGGCCCATCTTGAAGTAGAGTCCACTAAGAGAACAACAGCGTATCCCATGTCACGATAATACTCAGCCAAAGTGATACCTGTATAAACACTTGCCTCTCGAGCAGCCACTGGCATATTAGAAGTATTAGAAATTAGAATTGTTTTTTCAAGAAGTGCTAGTCCACTTTCAGGGTCTTTCAGCTTCGGAAATTTCTGAAGCAAGTCAGCTATTTCATTCCCTCTTTCCCCACATCCCACATAAATAACGATGTCTGCATTCAAAAATCGAGCTAACTGATGCTCCAACACAGTTTTTCCTGTTCCAAAACCACCGCCAACAGCAACGCTTCCACCCTTTGCCAAAGGCAGAAAGAAATCCATCACTCTTTGACCTGTGATGAGAGGTTCGTCAGGAGTAAGTTTGCGGGAGAAAGGCCTTGCACTCTTCACAGGCCAGGAATGAATTAAACGAAGGGTTGACATTGTTCCACTTTCGCTTTTTATTCTTGCTATTTCGTCGTCAATCGTGTAGTTTCCTTCCTCTACTATGTCCACGATTTTTCCACTCAAAAACGGTGGGACCATAATTTTGTGGTCGATCAGCTCATTTTCCCGAACAACGCCTAAAATATCTCCTTGATTCATCACGTCGCCGATCTTGGGTTTTGGCTCGAACATCCACTTTGTGTCTCTTGGAAGCTTTGAAGCCCTAATTCCCGGTTGAAGATAGACTCCTGACTTTTCTCGTAGAACGTCTAACGGTCGTTGTAGCCCATCGTAGATTTTGCCGATTAAACCAGGCCCGAGAACAGCTGAAAGAAGTTGATTTGACCTAAAGATAGGGCTACCTCTTTTTATTCCCAAAGTTTCTTCATAAACTTGGATTGTGGCAACGTCGCCTCTTAATTGGGTTATTTCTCCGAAGAGCCTGTCGTCGCCAACGAAAACTATTTCGTTCATCATAACATTCGTGACGATGTTGCTTATTCTGCAAGTCGCTACGGGACCAGTTATGGAGATTATTTGACCAATCGGATCCGTGGAGTAGCCCATGGTCATTTTTTCGTCCACTTCAATCCTCCTCCCGAAAGTTCATAAAAGACGAAAGAGGGTTTTCTCGCTTGGATTTCACTTATTTCCTGCTTCAACTTGTGATATAAATCAGAAGTTACAATTACCAGAAAATCGGTCTCTCTTTCTTCTAGTTCTTGCAAAAACTTCAGAGCTTCGTCATGGTCATCGGTTTCTAATCTTTCTTTTATTCCGGCCAGCATAAACCCGACAAGTATGTCTTTCTTTCCGATAGCAGCCACTTTCATCGTGATCCCTCTTCAATGCTCCCGATCGAAGCAGAAAACGCGGCTTTTCGAATTGTATTATGCTGTATCTCAAGCTCTACTAGAAAGCGAATAATTATTTCCACGTTGATATCGGGTTGCTTTTCTGCAAAACTCAACCTTTGCTGCGCCGTTTTCAATAAAAACTCCAATTTTAGCGGGTCAATTTCCTCCTTGGGAATATGTCCTCCATAAGAGGTTTTTTGTAAAATCTGTAGAAAAGCAGAATAATCTTCGGCTTTCAAAAGTTGTTCAACGTCAATATCTCTAAGTGTTTTCCAAGATGGAAAAAGGAACCTAGCTATATCCTTGGAAGATGTTTTCGAATATTTGAGCCTAGCCATAGTGACAAGATTTTCCACTTCATAGAAGCCAATTAGAGACTCCCATACAAGCTGCACCTTTCGGGTTCCGATTTCCTTGTTTTTCTCGCTCAAATATGCAAAGGCAGCGATGTCTAGGGAAAACTCCAAATTGTTGACGGACCAATCCCCCTCAAAGTTGACCTGCAAAAACTCTGCGGGCAAAAACTCCAGCGCCTCTTTCCATGCTCTTTCTGGATTTCTGAATTTGGCAAGCAGTTCAAAAGATTTTAAACTTAAAAAACCTAGGGGCCGCATCATGCGAACACATTTCTCTGGAGACTTCGCATCACAAACACAACACAAAAGCAATTTTAAATTCTCTACGTCCCAAAGTATCTTATAGGCTTCGAAAAACTCTTTCAAATCATCAGGCAAATAGTGCAAGATACGATTATAGTAGCGCCCGAAATCCTCAGCTATTAATAGTTCTACTTCCTCAAGATCATCTAGGCTTTGTTCAGTTCCATCTATGATCCCCGCGTCCATTAGAAGCATTTTTAGATTTTTTGTGTCTTCGATTTCTAGAAGCTTCTCAAGGCTCTCACTTAACACTTGTTGTCTGGAAGATTGAACAAGAGGTGACAAAAAAGCAAAGTAACCCTCTTCTGCGGATTTCCTAATAATGGCCGACAGTTCTAAGGCTACAAGTGAAAAGAGCAGCGCCGAAACAGGTAAAAACACCATTTAACTTGGCCTCTGAATCTCCGTGAGAATTTTTTTGGAATTGTTTATGTTTTAATCATTTTGCTGCTACTTAAATAGTATTGTTTCAAGTTCCGCTTTTTCTTCTTCTCTTATTTTTCCCAATCTCGCTTCGAAAGTGTTGTCTACGCTGGCTTTTTGATCTGCTATTGATATTATGGCTCCGCCAATGGCTTTAGTTACCGTTCGATCCACGGTTATCTCAGTTTTAGTG
>JBKHJI010000044.1:0-10870 GCA_046538175.1 Bathyarchaeia archaeon
GCACTTGTCAACATGCGACGCCTCTGAGGGAAAGCCCTTGACAAAATCGTTGTTTTCTTTTTCATAAAAAAGATGTTTGATGGCGTCATGGCATTTAGGCATCGCCTCTGAAATGACAAAGTAAACCGTATCTTCGTTGGTCTTTCGAGATACCTTCATAGAAATAGTTCCGCCCATCTGTTCAATATATTTTTTCCGTGAGCTTTCCAAAACAAAACAGTTTCTACAAAAGAAAGGGAGAAGTGCTACAGTGCTAACAGCCTTGTGTTACGAGAGAATGGAGATTTAGGAGAAAAATCGGGAGGAGCCTCCGCCAAAGAGTAAAGGCAAAGCTTCCGTTTGTTTTTCGGTTTTTTATCGGCTTTTTTTTACGTCTGTGAACTTTTCATGGAGTTAATCTGGTGCGGTCTCTAGGGAACAAAACAACTTCTCGAATGTTTCGCTTACCAGTCAGCATCATTAGTATTCTCTCTAATCCCGCCGCCCAACCGGCATGCGGTGGTAGTCCGTAGTCAAAAACCTGCAAGTGATGTTTGAATGATTCCGGGTTTAGCTTCTGTTCTTTTAGCCGCTGCATCAAAAGATCCTTTGAATGAACACGAGTTCCTCCAGAGGCTAGTTCCATCCATTTCCACATGAAGTCGAATCCTTCGCTGACTTCTGTGTTGTCGTCTTTTGGCTTGATGTAGAAGGGCTTAGATTTGGTGGGCCACTCGGTTATGAAGTAAAAGTATGGATGAAGTTTGCCTATGGTTCGGTAAGCTGGAGTCGGAATGTCTTCGCCCCACGAAATCTCTATTCCTTCGGTCTCCAATTCTTCCAAAATTTTAGTATAGCTAAACCTTTTCGAAGGCAATTTGGGAACATCTACTTTGTGATTTAGAGTTTCTAATTCTTTTTGGCATTGTTTGTCCACGGTTTTGCACACAAAATGTGTAACTTGTTCCAGCAGGCTCATAACATCCTCGGAAGTGGCGAAGGCTTGTTCAACATCGACGGAGACGAATTCGCTTAAATGTCTTCGTGTGTGAGATTCTTCGGCTCTGAAGAAAGGTCCTATTTCAAAAACTTTCTCGAAGCATAGAGTTAATTCTTCTTTGTACAGTTGGGGACTCTGAGCTAAATAGGCTTCTTGGTCAAAATAGTCCACCGAGAAAAGGGCAGCTCCTCCTTCGGTGGCTGTTGCGATTATTCTAGGCGTGTAAACTTCTATGAAGTCTTTTTCTGAAAGAAAGTTGCGGATGGCAGTTAGCGTGACGTGTTGAATCCTCCATACCGCTCGGTTGTCTTCTCGGCAAAGATCTAGAACTCGTGCGTTTAATCGTGTGTCAATCGTTGCAGGGGTTTTGCCTGTTACGTCGAGGGGTAGTGGATGTTGTGCTTTTCCTAAAATTTTGATTTTGTTTGGAATTATTTCGAAGCCTCGTTGGGTCATCTTTGTTTTCTTCACGGTTCCTTTTACGCCGATGCAGTATTGTGTTTGTAGTGCGTTTGTCGTCTCTAAAAGGTCTTTGCTGGCTTTTTTTGTTGGAATTGTTATTTGCACCGTTCCTTGTCTGTCTTGGAGGATTACAAATTTGATGGCGCCTAAGTCTCTGATTTCCTGAATCCATCCGAATAGAATGATTTCTTTTCCATCTAATTCTGGGTTTATGTCTGAAGTGTAGAGTTTTTTTCTCCAGTCTCCCAACCGATCAGGTTTCATGATTTTTCTGCCTCAACTTGAAAACTCCACTCTTAAAACCATGTTTCGAACTTTCTTGGCGATTTGCTTCAAAGCTTCGACGTTTATCGGTGGGGGTCTTCTTCCTCTTTTTCTCAGAATGACCCGAGTCTCGGTAGTTCCGTCTGGAAGCCAAATCGTGTTTATGGTTAGAACATTCAGCGGAGCAAACATGTCTTCAAGAAATTTTCTGTCATCTACTCCATGTTCCAAAATGCGGATGGTTTTGCCTGTTTTCTCACCTATTGCCCTTATTATCCTGCCGCCATAACCCAAAAGACGTGCAACATCACCCCGTCCAACAATCACTGCTAGGACGCCGTCGGCTTCGACGGCTTTGTGAAGATAAATCTCTTGCAAAGAAGGATATTTCTGTTCTAAGGATAAGAGTAAGCGAGCAATTTCCAAGTAGCTTTCGCTAATCTGCCCAGATTTGACCTTTGTCTGACACTTTGAACATAATATTCCGCTTTTTAAGCAGAAATTGCATAGTTGTGTTTTCACCTTCTTGGCGTCCTCCGAAACTAAGTGGAGGCGACGTGGCCTTCCGCCTCACTTCTTGGCGTTTATATCTTGGGGGTTTTAAGGTGCTGCAGAGTAAATAAATGTATTACGGTATTCAAGAAACGAGTCGTGAAAGCCACTTTTTTTGCTCGTTTCTTTGGCGCAGTAAGTTTATTAATTATTACGATCGTAAAGTTTCGTCTTGTCTTAAATCAAGGTGATACTTCGTTGATTGAAGAAGATATGTTAACAGGGCGTCCGATGCGTTTGCTTCATATGCTCTACGAAAAAGGGAAACCGATCGCAATCTATACTTTGCGTGTTAAGCAAAACGACTTGGCAGCGCGGCTTGGAATAAGCCGTCAAGCCTTGAATGTACACTTGCGTAAGCTTAGGAGTCAAGGTTACATTCGCACTGGCAGAGGCTTTATAGACGTCACTGAAGAAGGTTTGAATCTTTTGGGAATTTCGGCAAATCCAGCTTTTGTGTTTATCAAGATTTCTCCTTTAAAAAGGAAGGAAGCTTACGAGAAAATTTTCCAGTTTCCAATTCAACGCGTTTTCCGTGTTGCAGGTGACATGGATGCCATATTAGTTATCGAAAGAGAAAAGTTAGATGACGCTTTAAAAGAATTGGCAAATGTGGATGGCGTTTTAGACACAAGAACTTATATTGCAATTAAAACGTTAAAGTAATCCCTCCATGGAAGTTCTGGAATGAAACTCTTCGAATATGAGGCAAAAGCCATCTTGGCAAATTACGGGGTACCTACACCTCGAGGAGGATTAGCCACCTCTCCAACCCGTGCGAAGGAAATCGCCTCGACGTTACATCCTCCGTATGCTGTCAAAGCCCAAATCCTAGTGGCGGGAAGAGGCAAGGCTGGCGGGATTCGGTTTACCGATGCGTTAGAAGATGTTGAGTCCGTTGCGGCAAAGGTATTGAGTATGGAAATTAAAGGTCTCAAAGTTGACAGCGTCTGGGTAGAAGAGAAAATCGAAGTGAAAAAAGAGCTTTACTTCGGCATTACAATTGACCGTTCCCATCGTTGCTACGTGGCCGTCGCTTCCTCTGCAGGAGGAGTGGACATAGAAGAGATCGCTGCCAAAACGCCTGAGGAGATTAACAAGACGTTTATTTCTCCAGTTCTAGGTTTCCGAGGATATTATGCTAGGCAATTGGCAAGCAGGATTGGCTATTCGGGTAAAGCAATGTTAGAGCTTGCAGCCATTTTTGAGAGACTCTTCAAAGTAGTTGTGGACTTTGATGTTGAGCTGGCTGAGATGAATCCTATTGTCGAAACGGTTAATGGAAGATTCGTTGCAGCTGACGCTCGAATAATAATAGACGATAATGCCCTATATCGCCATCCCGAATACAAAGAGCGTCTCTTTTCAGAAGACAAAACCGAATTGACGTCTGACGAGATAAGAGCTCGCAGAGCAGGTTTGGCTTACGTGCAGTTAGAAGGCGATATAGGTATAATGGGCAACGGTGCAGGCTTGGTTATGGCTACCTTGGATGCGGTTCACCTTTATGGCGGCAAGCCAGCCAACTTCTTAGACGTGGGGGGTGGTGCTTCAGAACAACAGATTGCGGAAGCTCTTGACATTCTATTAACCGACGCCAAAACATCGATACTGCTCATAAACATTTTAGGCGGTATAACCCGTTGCGACGATGTAGCCAAAGGAGTTCTGGAAGCAAAGAGGAAGGTGGACTTCACTAAGCCAATTGTGATCCGTTTGGTTGGCACAAACGAGGCAGAAGGACATCGTATACTAACCGAAGCCGGAATCCACGTTTTAGATAGTATGGACGAAGCAGCGAAGAAAGCAGTAGAAATGTCAGGAAAGAGGTGAAAACAACATTGGGAATCATCGTGGGAAAGGCTACAAAGGCCGTGGTACAAGGTATAACTGGGTCCCAAGGTAGTTTTCACGCTCGCTTGATGCTCGATTACGGAACCAACATCGTCGCCGGAGTAACTCCAGGTAAAGGAGGAACAGAAATCCATGGAGTTCCAGTTTACGACACAGTTAACGAAGCCGTTGAAAGACACGACGCAAATACATCAATAATTTTTGTTCCGGCTCCTTTTGCCGCCGAAGCCGCGTTAGAAGCTATGGACGCCAACATAAAAACCGTGGTAATAATAACCGAGCATATCCCCATTAGAGATTCGGTACAGGTGATGGCTTATGCAAAACAACAAGGAGCAACCATTATTGGACCCAACACACCCGGAATCATTACACCTAACGAGTGCAAGCTGGGCATAATGCCTGCTCACATATTCAAACGTGGAGTGGTAGGTATTGCCTCTAGAAGTGGAACCTTAACTTATGAGATTGCAGCAGAATTGACGAGGCATAACTTGGGGCAATCTACCTGCTTCGGGTTAGGCGGCGATCCAATTGTGGGTATGGACTTTGTAGACGCTCTGAAAATGTTTGAAAAAGACAGACAAACCGAAGCCGTGGTTTTGATAGGTGAAATAGGCGGTAACGCTGAAGAGCAAGCAGCAGAATACGTGGCCTTAACAAAATATCCCAAACACGTGGTGGCCTTTGTCGCCGGACGCACGGCTCCTCCCGGAAAGCGTATGGGACACGCGGGTGCTATTGTCATGGGAAAAGCGGGAACCGCTGAGAGCAAGATTGAAGCGTTTAAAATATCGCGAGTAAAAGTTGCCGAAAAACCAAGCGACATCGCAAAACTTTTAGCTAGAAGGGTTTAAGCGAGAAGGCTTAAATACAAGATATGACATATTCTTCATATGAAAAATATGTCAACAAATAAGGTGGAAAAATGAAACGCGATTTAAGCGACACATGTTACATGTTCTTCTCCACGCTTTCCAACCCGACCCGACTAGCCATCCTCGAGCTTCTTAGACAGGAACCAAAAAACGTAACCGAGATAACTAACACTCTGAACCAAGAACAAAGCATGATTTCCCACAACCTCCGATCACTAGAAAAATGTGGATTCGTCTTTTCAGAAAAAAGAAAGAGAGAACATCTCTACTCGATAAACAGAGAAACAATGGAACCATTATTCAAAATCTTCGCCCAACATGCCATGAAATACTGTGATACAAAGGGAAAGTGCTTAACAGCAAAACACCTTAAAGAACGCAAAAAGAAAGAAGCTGCAAAATCACTCTATTTAAGCCGCCACTAAAGAGAGTGAATAACAATGGCCAAAAAAGAAGAACCGGAAAATCCTCAAACAAAAGAAACATCAAAAGAGTTAATCAAAGACATAATCAAACAATTGCATGAAGGAAAAAACCCTGAAGAGGTTAAAACGAAATTTCGAAAAATTCTGAAAACCGTCAGCCCAACAGAAATCGCTCAAGTAGAACAACAGCTGGTAGAAGAAGGAATGCCCCAAGACGAAATACGCAGACTATGTGATGTACATCTGGCAATTTTTAAAGAATCCCTCGAAGCACAAGAAATTGAGGTGGGGAAAGATCATCCAATTTACGTTTTCAGAGAAGAACATAAAATAGCCCTTCAACACCTAGACGAGTTAAAAAGCATTGTTCAAAGGGTTGTCGCTGCGAAGAGCTTTGATGAAGTTGGCGAAGAAATACACGAGCTAGAACACATTGCAAAGCATCTCATGGAAGTGGAAAAACACAACATAAGAGAGGAAAACGTCCTTTTCCCGTACCTCCAGAAGCACGGCATAACTGAACCGCCAGCTATTATGTGGGCTGAACACAACGAGATAAAAGAAAAGAAGAAGCAACTTCTAAAACTCTTAGAAACACATGACGAATTTGCTTTCAAAGACTTTTCCAAACAGCTGATAGAAACTGCAAATTACATAGCTGACACACTGTCAAACCACATCTACAAGGAAAACCACATACTATACCCTGCTGCCTTGAGAACAATAGAAGATGAAGAATGGAAAGAAATAAGAGAACAATGTGACGAATTAGGGTATTGCTGTTTCACACCCAATTATCTAATGGTCGGTGAAGAAGTGGAAAAAGAAAAATCAAAACCAGCATTGAAAGGAGCAATAGATTTCGAAACAGGAAGCTTAACATCCAAAGAAATAGAAGCGATGTTCAACACGTTACCAGTAGATGTAACTTTTGTAGATGCAGAGGGCACCGTTCGATACTTTAACAAAGCTGAAGAACGAGTTTTTCCTCGGACAAAAGCGGTGATAGGCCGCAAAGTCCAACAGTGTCACCCGCCGAAAAGCATTCACATAGTCAACCAAGTGATAGACGACTTGAAAAAAGGCAAAAGAAAGTCGGCAGATTTTTGGATAGATATGAATCAAAGAAAAATTTACATACGCTATTTTCCGGTTCGAAACCAAAAAGGCGAATACTTGGGAGTTATCGAAGTAACTCAGGACATCACAGACATTCAAAAGATTAAAGGCGAAAGGAGGCTCCTAAACGAAACAGAATAACCAGCAATTATCTGCAAGTGAATGTGAACGGAAAAGTATATAGCTGGCCTGTGGTTGAAGCCTAAACAATAGAGAGGCGAAACACTGTTGCCCGTGACAGATTTACAGAAGAAAACTATTGCTCAACGTCACAGACTTTATATGAAAATCTGCCGAGAATGCGGAGCGCGAAACGCCTCTTCGGCCACCAAATGCAGAAAATGCAGAAGCAAGAACTTGCGTTGGAAGAAACGAGAACTGGTTCGCTAAACCTTTACTAACGCCCTATTCTCTCTTCAGAAGGCAGCAATCTTTCCTCTTTTGCAAACGCAGATGCCTAAAACCCTGAGAAAAAAGTCTCTTTACACGATTTTTCGACATTTCCCCATTAAAACAGAATTTTGTTCTGGAAGAATCTTTCACAAAGCCTTTATTCTATCACTAAACAATTTATGTCTACACCCCCCTCAAATAAGGACGTCAGAGGCAACACGCCAATGAAGACAAGCTTTTCAAAAAAAGTCGAGAAAGCGTCAGCACTATTTGCTTTATTCTCATAGTAATGGCTTTAATATGAGAGAATGCGTTCTATTTTACTGCAATAAGAGGCCCTCGCAGAAATGTTGATCCGGCAAGTTATCCTCGAAAACTTCATGTCTTACGAATACGCTAGAATACCGTTCAAAACTGGCGTGAACGTAGTTTGTGGGCCAAACGGTGCAGGAAAGTCGTCCATACTTTTAGGCGTCTCAATAGCGTTGGGGCAATCTTACACGGAACGGTCAAGAAAATTAAGCAATCTCATACGATGGGGAAAAGATCAAGCTCGAGTCACCATTGTATTAGACAATTCACCTAGAAACGGCAAGCGTCCGGTTCGGAAAATTGAGAAAGACCAAATCTTTCTGACGCGTGGGCTAAGGCGCGACGGGAAATATTGGTTTGAACTTGAAAACAAGGCTGCCACAAAAGAAGAAGTTCAAAGATTACTTGCAAAATTCGGTGTGGATCCTGACAACCTTCTAATCATCATGCATCAGAACATGACCGAACAATTTACGGTTCTTTCTCCTCAAGAAAAGCTGAGAACGGTAGAGGCTGCAGTTGGCTTAGAATCATATCGTAGAAACATTCTGCAAGCAAGGAAGAAGTTGAGCCGTATACTAAGTGAAGAAGAGGCTGTAGGTAATCTCCTCGAATCGGCCGAACAAACGTTAAACTATTGGCGTGAACAACACGATCGCTACCAACAAAAAAAGCAATTGCATATCAAACGAAGATTTCTAGAAAGAGAATTTGCGTGGGCAGAAGCCTCTAAAAAAGAAGTCGCCATGATAGAACTGGAAAATCAAATCAAAGCAGAGGAAACCGAACTTCAACAGATCGAAAGCAAAATGACCGGACTGCAAACTACACTCGAAAAACTCCGGTCAGAGCTGGAACAGTCAAAAACTGAGTGGCAAAAACTCTTTCATGAACGCCTTTTAATGGACAGAGAAAAAGCAAGAAATGAAGCCACAATTTCTCTGAGAACCCAAACCTTGGAAGAAATGCGTCAGCTGCTAGAAAACAGCGGCGAAGAGATTAACGAATGCATAACTATGATTGAACAACTGGAAACAACGATCACCCCGCAGCAGAATCCCAACGACTTCGTCAAACAGTTAATAGACATAAAAAAAGCATACAAAAACCTTGAAGGTGTATGGACTCAAAGACTCCATCAAAGAAGCGAAAATCTGAAAATGCAAGTAGAAACCTACAACGAGCAGCTTGAAAAAATGGATAAATACCTAACAGAAACACAGATGAAAACAGAATACATAACTAAAGAAATCGAAGAAACAACCAGCCGCCTCATAGATTCAAAAATCGAGACCGCTTTGCTAGACTACCAAAAACAAAACATCGAAAAACATCTAAAAAAGCTTCACAGAGAAATGAAAGCCAAAACACAAGAATATGAAGTAGCTGTAAAAGAAGCAGAGCTAACCGGCTCACGAATAGCTTCAACAAGAGATGCTTATCAAATCTTAGACGAAATCCGACTAACCGATGGTCACCTCGCAGCCTTCGAAGACGTGTCGGAAGACGTTGAACGTATGTATGAATCCTACTCTAAACTCTATCTTGACCTAAAAGAGAAGGCACGAACAGTAGCCGAAAATCGAGAAAAAACCCTAGAAGAAATCAACGCTCGAATGGAAACATGGCGAACAGTCATGCAAAGTCTTTTAGATCATGTAAATATGCAATACCAGACTATTTTGGCTAAAGCCCAAGCCACAGGCAAAGTGCACCTAGCCGATGAGCACGACATCGAGGCTGCGGGACTGGAAGTATTCGTTGGCTTCAAAGGCGCCGATCCTGTTCCTTTAGACGCTTATACCCAAAGCGGGGGAGAAAGAAGCATGGCCACCATGAGCTTTCTCTTGGCTTTGCAGCAGCATGTTCAGTCTCTCTTCCGTGCAGTGGATGAATATGATGTTCACATGGATCCGAAAAACCGCGAAACGATAACCAATCTACTCATAGAATCAGTCAAAGACTTGAACTCGCAGTATTTGATAATAACGCCAAGCCAGATTACCTTCGCAAAACCAGATATTCATGTTATAACCGTGCAAAATGTAGGCGGCGCTTCTAAAGCAAAAGAGGTCACAGAGTAGCTTAAGAAGACAATAAATAAAGCAACTTGTCCCTCTCCAGTTTGTCCCCCTTAAAGGAGAAACCCTAATAGCCCGTTGATATGAAAAGTTATCTTGAAAAAGCTCAAAGATTGAAGTGATAGCTCGGGTGTCGACAAAAAGAAACAAGAAACGGCTAGGAAAAGAACAACTTCAACGCATCATCGACCTATGTCGCTCCCTAGACGAACGAAGTTTGGACCCGTTTTTGATGGACATAAACAATGTGCTCAAAATAATCCACGAATATTTTCCAGAATGGAAAAACCCTGAAGAGATTTGCATGGACGCCGAAGCAGTACACCAAATAGCTTCGGTCATCAAGCTTCAGAGCGAATGGGTCAAACACCGATCAACATCCCTCTATACCGATCCTTTCTTAATAGAAGAGAAACTGCGAAAACTGCCCAAAGAGGAAATCGGGACCGTTTTCTTAGAATCTTGGCATCCCGTAGTGGAACTCGAACAACTCACCCCCCACAGTGTAGAAGAGGCGACCAGATACTGGCAAAACTTAGCACCACTGAATGAAAGATGGCAGAAAAGCGGAAAATCGCAGACAGAAACCGCCACGGCGACGCGGGAAGAGCTGCTCAAGCAACATATTATAGCCGAGAAGGAGTTTTCACAAGAGTTAGAGGGCTTCTGGCAAGAACTCAAAAACAAAACTAAGGGCGAAGAGAGAATTGAATATTGGAATTTTGTAGGGGCTGAAACTTACGAAGAGACAGTGCGGCGAGCTTACTTGATAAGCTTTCTCGTCACATACGGCTTTGCAACGTTGGAGGTAGATCGATTGGAAGAAGTGGTGTACATCAAACCTTACAAATATCCTATTTCGCCTAAAGGTGATAAGCAGGCTGTCTCTCTGCCCATACCAGTGGACATCGAAGATTGGAAAAAATGGAGAGAAGGCGAGAAAGATTGAGAAAAAAATCATACTATGCCACCAAACTTAAACGGGCAGCCCATATGCTCTTCTTCAAACGCCACAGAAAACCGGGAGTAAAAGGATGGGAGCTAAAGAAAAGATTAGGGGCAGACTATCCCAAAGTTCTAGCTCTGCTTAACAGCCATCTGGATAAACTGGATCTACAGGTTAAGACAGTTTTCGAAGATCAAAAACCTTCTGAGAGACCGACCATCGCACAGTTGGACAGAGCACATTTCTTTATAACTCTCCGAGGAAGCCTAGCTCCAAAAGAAGCAAAAATGATGGGGTGGCGTATTGACGACATTGCCGGTTTAGCAATAACCATCTCTACGATAATTGCGAAGAAGGGAAAAACTTCAAGAGAAGAAGTTGAACAGCTTTTGCAGGACAAGTTGCCTGGTTGGAGAGCTAATACTAATATAGATCGATATATACGAGCAGGCTACATAGACCAAGACGAAAAAGGGCAACTTTACCTCAACTGGAGAACCCGAGCCGAAATCGACCAAGAAATTTTAATGGACTCGCTTATAAGCAAATAGAACAGTAATGATGATGAGTGATAATTCAAGAAGAAAATATGGATTCATTGACGG
>JBKHJI010000045.1:0-10766 GCA_046538175.1 Bathyarchaeia archaeon
ATGTAACTCCCCGAATAATAGTGGAGTATGCCGATTTCAACCACATTCTAAACTTGGAAAGATCTGACGACTTGAACCAAGTGGCCAGCGCAGTGTCTCCGAGGATAATTGTAGAATACGCAGACTTCATGGCCTCGTACGGGTTGCAGCAGTCTGAAGACTTGGATCAAACTGCCTCTGCTGTAACGCCTAGAATAATAGTGGAGTATGCCAAATTCATATTTACTGCTGGCCTAGGCCCCAAACCATTAGAAGACAATACCCCGCCAGTTATAGAAAACGTGTATCAACAACCGCTCAGCGACAACGTCCAACCAGACGACAGGGTCATGGTCTACGCAGAAGTCACTGACGATTCAAGCGGAATAAAACACGTACTTCTAAGCTATACCACCAACAATGGGACATGGTTCACCGAGGAAATGACAAACCTTGAAGAAAATCTCTACAACGCTACAATCCCCCAGTTCCCATACTGCACAAACATCACCTACATAATCATAGCAGAAGACAACGCCGACAACACCATCACAACTGCAGACATGGGATACGAATACCAATACCACGTCATCCCAGAATTCCCCTCAGCCACAATAATCCTGCCACTATTCATAGCTCTCACAACGCTTGTCATTATCACAAAGAAAAAGCATACACAACCAACATAGATCACACCACACCACAACAAAAGAATGTCAACTGCCACGGCACGGCAGCCTGCTTCTTCCTGAAATCAACCCAGCAATCTCGAGCATTCAAAGCGTGCGCATGACAATCATCACAACCCACAAAACCCTCTTTTGCGCAGACGCACTTACGCCAGCTCGAGTGGCACCTCACACACACTGATTAAGGTTGAATGCTGAGGTTACGGCTGCGTTGCAGACTGGCCAAGACTTAGGCATTACCGCTTTAGCTAGTGGTGCCGCAAGAACTGAATAAGATATGCACAAAGCTGGAAAACTATCCTTGAACCCTCAGTAATCCGAACAGCCTGCTGTCCCTGTTTCTACGTGGGGTTGTTTGCAAACGATACACCGAGACGGCATAACATTTCATTTCTAGTTATAGAAGATGATATTCTTCCTGCAATATCTTCTTCTCTCTTTTCACTTCGTGATAGCGATACACTTCAAGAGATATTATAAAAGGTGAAAAGGCAATGGATGTGGCTAAAAGAGCAACCGTCAGGTAATTAAGGGGAAAGGGTATTGACCTCTCTATTAGAGGTCCTGCTTTTGGCATGATTGAAGTTGCTAAAAGAGCTGAAATAAAGCCTGAAATGCTGAGCATGCCTATGAAAAAAGGTTTGACGACAACATCCTTTAAAAAACCAAGAGTTTGCTTCAAACTCACACTTCTAAGGTAAACCCACTTCCTTATCAAGCTATAACTTTCGAGCTTTCTCCTGAATTTCTCTTCGTGCTCTTTTGATTCATAGTATTTTCTTACCAGTGCTTCCAGTGCTTCTTTTCTGCGTTTTTCGAGAGTATCGGGCCTACTAGCCATAAGGCTAAAAAAGGCAAAGGTGATAGTTAAGGCTTTGTCCAACAAGAGTTTATCCAGCTTAAACCTCTTAGATTATGGGGTACTGTGGTAGAAACCATATAACCCAAGTATTTCAGGCTGGTTATTTCGAAGAAAAATGACCTTCAACAACGGTAATAACGAAAAAGAAGGGGGGCAGAGGAGGCAGCCTTCGCTTAAAGCGGCAATGAATTTGCGTCTTTCTTGGAACGATAATCATTTTGTCATCTGTTATTCTTTGCAGAGTTACGGCAGTTCGTTCATCAGTACTATCTCCAGTTCCAAAATGTCAAGCGGTATTTCACGCATATTCATCGACATCTCTCTGTTAGAGTTCAAGAGTTTAGTTTTGTGCCACATAAATTCTGGAACCCATACAGGGCTGTCAAAGTCTTCCGAGTAGTATGCAAACACTATGGACGCAAGTAAACAACGTCCAGTCCCGCTCCTCCCAGAAGCTTGGCCGACGAGAGTATTGCCGACTAATATCAAGCCCATGTCTGGAAAGTTAGCATTGAACAATAAGGGCCTGTCTGTTTCGAGTAAGCCTGGAAGAACGTCTATCATACGTGTATTGTCTGAGTCATACAAAATTACTGCTTGCCAACCATAAACATCTTGCACGTCATAGACATAGAGGTTGGCTGTGAAATAGCCTTTAATTGTAGGTTCGGAAGGAAGAGGTGTCCCAAGTTGGAAAATCGCATATGCATGAATGCTGGAAGGGATCATTATTGCCAAGACCAAAAGTGCAACTAATGTCCTTTTGCTTAAAACAAATGGGTTTTTTTGAAAACTGCAGAGTTCCTTAACATTAGCATCCCCATTCAAGTAATAAAGACCATTCTTTGTTATAACGCCTTTACCAATTAACTCCTTCAGTCTATTGCTCAAAGTTTTTCTCGGAAGCTTTGTTAACTTCAGAAGATCTGTAAAACTGCGTGGTTTCTTATTCACCGCATGGACTATCAGGCTTATATCCATCTTTTTGCGATTCATCGAATTTATTGTGATGCCGCAATTCGGGCATCTTATCTGAGGACTCATATCTTTCTCCAGTTATTTCAATCGAAATGGCTCTTATAAAGGTAAGTGTAAAAGAAACTTCTAGGTTTTTGATATGTCGTCTAAAATGCGGATGTTAGCCTTAAAAAAATCGATCGTGCCACAAAATTTCTGTTGAGGTTTTTAGATGTGTACATCACCATACTCGTTGCTTGCCAATTACTTTATTTTGAGACAAAGATTTTGGTCATCAATGAAACCTGACGAGAAAAGATCCCGCCGAGGCCACAACACAGCTGATGATCCTAAAAGCAACGCGAGATAAGCTTGGTGGCGGAAAAAACAAAGATTAAACAAATCCTCTAACCAGTAAGAGCTAATTTTCCGAGCGTGCTGGTTTGTCCAAAAATTCGTATACTGTTTGAGGGTATGCTTATTTTTGTAGTCTAGGTTCGTATTCTGTAGCATTTGTCCAGCCATAGGAAGTTAATCTACTATCTGGACAGGATGAATACTAGACCCTTGAAACCTTCCGTGAGAACGTGTACTTGAGCTTTGCTGAAAAGACTAGACGTAAATGTTAAGCGTGTAGACTCGGTAGGTCTCCTAGAAAATCTTTAGGCTTCTTCAAGACCTTCCTAGTTATGCATATGGGGGGACATGCGCAGCTTGAGGGCGATTGTTAGGCCGTCGAATGTCCACTTGGAATCGTGAAGCTTTATCTGACCAACGAAGGAGGAGGGGCTATCTTTGATCTGTATAGCTGTTTCACCAAGCGGGTTGGACATTCTGCGAGAGGATGGAACGATAGATTTAAATGTTTGGATATGTTTTTATGTTGCGAGGTTAACGTTGAAAAAGTGTCAGAGAGTATTGACAAGTCAAGTCCAAGAAGTGGCAGGAACACCTAATCTGGGGTTAGGGAGATTTGAAAAATATCTTACTGGTTGGGTTTTTCTCTGCATAATTGCTGGTTTGTTAACGGGTAGATTTTTTCCGCAACTTTCTGTGCTGCTCTCTGAGCTTCAAGTGTTTCATGTGTCTATTCCGATAGCAATCTGCCTGTTTTTCATGATATACTCTGTTATGGTGCAAATAGATTTCAAAAAAGGTGGTTGAGGCGACTAAAGCGCCTAAGGCGGTGAGCTTGTCCTCGTTTATCAATTGGGACATTAAACCTTTCACTAAAACCTTTCTTGCATGGCTGTTCATGATGGTGCTGTTTCTCCCGTTCCTGTCATTCACAGACGCTAGGCAATACACGGCGGGGTTGGTGCTGTTAGGCGTAGCTCCGTGCACGGCTATGGTGTTGATGTGGGTTTATCTCGCAAAAGGAAATCAGGGGTTAAACTTGGTGATGGTGGCGGTTGACTCTATACTGATGATGTTTCTTTTTGCGCCTCTAGTGGCTCTTTTGCTTGGTGTAACGGCCATTCCTGTCCCCATGGACGTTATTGCCTTTTCCGTGAGTATCTACGTTGGCTTGCCGTTAATTGCGGGCTTTTTTCTAGAAAGGAGATGATGAAACGCAAAGGGCCAGTGTGGTTTGGAACTGCATCTCAATCAGTTATGCACCGCGTCGCAATTGTCGCGTTGTTGGCTACGTTAATCGTTCTTTTCACGTTCCAAGGAGAAGTCATAATCAACCAGCCGCTCATAATCGCTATGATCGCTGTGCCTCTCACCATCCATTTCTTCCTCAGATTCGAGATAGGCTACGTGATTTCGTGGGCTGCGAAACTCAGTTATGAGGATGCTACTACGGTGGCGCTGGTCGGCAGCAGTAACCATTTTGAAGTAGCAATCGCCGTGGCTACTATGTTGTATGAAATTGAAGATTCAGCGACTCTAGCAACCGTGGTGGGCGTGTTGATAGAAGTTCCGATAATGCTTGCGTTAGTACGTTTATGTTTAAAAACTCGTCCACGACTCTTCAACTCTTCCAACAGACTTCAGTGAATATCTATTTAGTGATAGATGTTACACATTGACTTGCGTTCTTCGCAGTGGAGCAGTGAAGCGGTGAAGGATAATTTTAAATGTTATCGGCTCAATTTTTAGTTACTGTAAGTTTAATATTTAACTTGTTAGTGTTTATAGACAAAGGGTTGAAGATGAGCACACATGCAGAGGATTTGAAACTTCGTCTCATGACTATCGAGTTGCTTCGAAGTGCCAAGCGTGAGCATACTTACCGCGAGTTGTCGGCGAAAACCGGTTTACCGGTTACTGTTCTAAGTCGATACGCAAAGGGCCATGTGCTGCCAAATGTTGCTAGGGCTCGTCAACTTTGGAAAGCCCTAAAGAAGATGGTAGGGTTAGAGGTTGAGCTTCATAGAAAGATTCATTTTAACAGCGATGGCTATTTTGATAATACAGATATTGTGACTGATTATAACATTTTGCGGCAAGCAGCTCATCATGCGTTGGCTACCTTTGCTGGGAAACGGGTGACTACGATTTTGACAGCCGCGGTGGACGGCATACCTCTCGCAACTATGGTGGCTAACCAGTTAGGGATCAACCTTGTCATCGCTAAATGGAACAAAGAGGTTGGGGTACCGGCTTTTCTTGAAGAAACATACGCATTGAGAGATTCAGGTGTAACTATGACATTGTATATTCCTAAGAACTCCCTTAAACGAAGGGACAGTGTGCTCATAGTAGATGACATGATAAAGACGGGTGAAACTCAGAATGCATTAATCAATCTTGTTCGTAAAGCTAAAGCTGAGCTTTCGGGAATTTTTACATTGATAGCCGTTGGAAACAATTGGGAAAAAGAACTCACTCTTCCCAAAGGCTGCCCGGTAGAGGTTGTGACTAAAGTAGTTCCTCCTGCTAAACGTGGCTGAGTCCACAAACGGTGTGATATCTTTTTATCCGAAGTGGGAATGATGATCACTCTAGGAGATGAATGGAGTCTTGAGGGAATGATTGGGCATGCGGACAATTGAGTGGAAAAACGGTATAGTGACGACAGTTGATCAAACTAAGCTGCCTAGTCAAACAGTGCTTTTGAAGATGACAAGCTGTGGTGAAATTGTAGAAGCCATCAAAAAGTTGCAGGTTCGAGGGGCTCCTCTCTTGGGGGCGGCAGCCGCTTACGGTTTAGCGTTAACAGCCTATCATTCCACAACAGAAGATAAAGAAAAGCTCATCGAAGAGCTCTCTGTCTCTGCGCAGCTTTTGAAAGAAACTCGTCCAACCGCGGTGAACTTGTTTTGGGCGATCGACCGAGTGATAAATATAGTTAGCCAAGCAAAGGGAGACGCTGTGACTGTTCGCAAAGCAGTTCTTGAGGAGGCGCAGAAAATGGCGCTGGAAGACATAAAGACGAATTGGAAGATTGGAGAAAACGGCTCTCACTTGATAAGTGAAGGTGACATCGTGTTAACGCATTGTAATGCTGGTAGCTTAGCCACGGTGGATTACGGCACTGCTTTGGGAGTGATAAGGACGGCTTGGAAAGAGGGCAAAAAAATCCAGGTCATCGCCACTGAAACTCGACCTCTGCTTCAAGGTGCCCGGTTAACTGCTTATGAACTGTTTCTTGAGGGAATTCCAGTTAGGTTGATTACAGATAGTATGGTGGGCTATGTTATGGCTAAAGGTATGGTGGATAAGGTGGTGGTGGGAGCAGATAGGATAGTGAACGACGCTGTGATCAACAAGATCGGTACATATACAATTGCGGTGTTGGCGCATGAACACGGGATTCCCTTTTATGTGGCGGCTCCGAAATCAACATTTGACACGAACCGATCAGCGAAAGATGTTGTTGTTGAAGAGCGAGACGTAGAAGAAGTAGCAAGCTTTAACGGCGTCCAAATTGCGCCCGAAGGAGTGTCTGTGTTTAATCCTGCCTTCGACGTCACGCCTCTAAAATATGTTTCTGCCATAATCAGCGAAGAAGGTGTTTTGTCGCCGAATGGCTTTCATAAGCTTTCTGTAGAAAGCTAGTTATATATTCCCTTGATTGTATGCTACTAGTCATGGTGGCTTGACAAGGTTTGGAGAAAAGGCGAAGCGAAGAACTTCAAAACTCTGAGATAAAAAAGATTAAGGGTATGCTTTCAAAAAAAGGCGTCACTATTTCCACCGATGCCAACTTTGAAAGTCTCACTTTGCGCGGTTTCGGAGTGTTGGAAAACGAAAGATTGATCTTGAATTTTTTTGAAGCTCTATTTCTCCAAAGTAAGGAGATGCTAGAGGTTTTTGCCAAGTCAGGTAAGGTGTTAAATTTTCAGGAACTTTTGCGTCAATTTGAATCTTTGGATGAAAGTGTCTGGGTAAAATATTTGATCTATCGAGATCTGAGAAGTCGAGGCTATGTTGTGAGGGAGGGATTTGGGTTGGGGATCGATTTTCGAGTTTATGAAAGGGGCGAATACGGAAAAGCTACGGCTCCTTATCTCGTTTTTGGGCTTCAAGAAGGCAAACCCATTTCGATGAAAGACTTGGCCAACGTGTTAAAACATGCTCAAGGCTTAAAAAAGGACTTGGTGATGGCTGTTTTGAACCGCCGTGGAGAAATTGTTTATTATACTATTTCGAAGTTAACCATGAAAAAGTAGTGGAGGAGGTTTTGTGGCTAGATTTCAGACTGTTCGGGGAATGCGAGATTTTCTGCCGAAAGAAGCAAAAAAACTGAGGTATGTGGAAGATATCGCTAGGGATATCGCGAGGCTGTACTGCTTTGAAGAAGTGGTCACGCCTTTAGTGGAGCGTTATGACTTGTTGGCAGCCAAGTCTGGAGAGGAAATTAAAGCTCGCATGTACGCTTTTGAAGACTTGGGCGGCCGTAAAGTTGCTTTAAGACCCGAATTCACCGCTTCCATCGCTCGATTAATGGCTACCACTTTGCGAAACGAACCTAAACCATTGCGGCTGTTTTCCTCTGGGACTCTGTATCGCTACGACGAGCCTCAGTTTGGTCGATATCGAGAGTTTTGGCAGTCAAACTATGAAATTGTCGGTAGTGGTCGGCCAGAAGCAGACGTGGAAATTCTGTCTCTCACTAACCATTTGGTGGAAAACCTTGGGCTCTGTGACTATTGGCTCAAAATAGGACACGTCGGGATTCTGCGAGGTCTATTGACTGAAGAAGGAGTGAAAGATGAGCAGCAGAATACCGTGATGCAGCTCTTAGACGCTAAACGGTGGGACGAAGCGCTAAAAACCGTGAGAGAATTCGGCGTTTCAGAGATTGGCGTGAGGGCTTTAAAAGAGGTTTTTCAGGCAAAAGGGAAAGAAGCGTCTAAGATTTTAACACGAGTGGGGAAGAGGCTGAAGGATTACGAAAGTTCGGTAGCTGCGATAGAAAATTTGCGGCAAATTATAGAGTTATGCAAAGAAAGCGGCGTCGAGTTTAACGTTTCAGTTGAGACAGGGTTTGCACGGGGACTCGAATACTATACTGGAATGATTTTTGAAGTGCTGGTCCCCGAAATGGATGTTTCATTAGGCGGTGGCGGGAGATATGATAAGCTTGTGGAATCGTTTGGCGGTGAACCAACTCCCGCTGTGGGAGTGGCCCACGGATTGGATCGTATCGCCTTGGCGATGGATCAGCAAAATGTTGTGCCGCAGTTTCCCAAACAACTCGTCGCAGTGATTCCCATCGGCGAAGAAGCGGTTTCTAAAGCCTTGGAAATAGCGGTGCAGCTGAGGAAAGATGGAGTGGCAGCTGAACTAGAGGTTATGGGGCGAACCGTTTCGCGGGCGCTGCAAGATGTCGACAGAAGAAAAGTTCCATATGCAGTTATCCTTGGTCCAAAAGAGCTTGAAGCGGGAAAATTGACGTTTCGGGATATGAAGAACCGCCAACAACACCTATTCGACATCAATAACGTGCCCTTGGCTGTTAAAGAGAAGATGCGCCCTTGTTTCGGCTAGAGCAGCTCAGAAACTAATTCTCTTTCTTTGCAGTTTTAGAATGGCCATTAATCCTAGAGTAATGACCGTGAACCACATGAGAAAACCTAGGAAAAGGTTTGCTGCCCAAGCAAGATACGATAAGCTCGTGAGCATAGAATAGTATTCTAACGACAAATCAAAAACGACAAAGTAGTAGTTGAAGTACCAGTGGAGCAGTATCGGCGCCTGTATTCCGTAGTAAAGATATGCTAAAGCAAAGACTAGGCCGCTCATAGCTGCTTGGGATATTTTTCCAGGTCCCCACCCTCCTAGATAGTGTGCGACGCCGAAAAGAAACGCAGTGAGCCCAACCATTACCCATTCGGCCCAAATTGTTCCGCCTAGCAAGCCATTTTCTCCGATGGTTTTTAAACCGACTTTTTCTTTTGCCTTGTCGGGCTGCAAGACAGCCAAAATGCCGAGTTTCAACTGGTCTCTCCAAGAGAAAATGAGCTTTGAGGTTTTTCCAACAATTAGTATGTAAGGCAGTAGGAAAGTTCCTATTGGGATTATGCGGAAAAAGAGTTCTTCAAGTAAAGAAGCATGTGAAAACCGTAGCAAGTCAAAGAAGGGGTCATTTTGCGGCGGCGTCCCTGTGGGAATTCCGGTTTGGGTTTGTAAGTAGTGCAGTATTATTGTGGCCACTAGTAGCATAGATGTTATTATTGGCATAGCGATCAAGTTGTTGCCGAAGGAGTTTTTAGGTGAGTCAGGCAGTAGTTCTTTGACTTTGCTTGAAAGGCTTTCTCTATATTTCCATGCAGCAATAAAACAGATGGCGAATATCCACCAAATGAACAGAAAATACAGTCCAGCATTGATTGTTATCTCTACGTCGGCGGTGAGTAGGATTTGAAGGATTATGGTGTCTTGGCTGAATTTTGTTCCTTCAGGCGTAGCGAAGAAGACTGCTATTCCCAAGCCCATGGAAAAGAGATATGTGAAAGTGATGAAGAGGCTGATTGCTAAGGCTGTGATGAAAAGAAGGTTTTGCAGCGTTTCGGACAGATTTGGGTTCATGGTGTGGCTCTGTTTGAAAAAGGCTGCATCTTTCTATTAACTTTAACCTCAAAGGGTCAGTGAAGCACGTTGTCTAGGAGATTGTTTGCAAGCTTGTCTACTTCTTTTATGTTTTTGTCCGATCTTGAAACGTGGTTGAATGTTACTTTCTGAAAATGTTGTTGAAGTTCACGAACTCTTAGCCAAAGCTTTTCTAGCTGGGGATTCCGTACTGTGTATTCTCCGTTAAGTTGCTTTGTCACCAGTTCGCTGTCCAAAAAACATTGAATGTATCCCTCTGTGAAATTGTGTGCCAGCTCGAGAGCCGCTATTACTGCCTCATATTCTGCCTCGTTGTTCGTCCTCTTTCCCAAGAACTTGGAGGCTTTTTTTACCGTCGCTCCCGTTTCGTCTATTATCTTGACTGCTATAGCTGCAGGTCCAGGGTTTCCCCTTGAAGCTCCGTCTGTGTATATCTGAAATCGTTTTGATCCTTGAGGTTGCATTTTGTGGTCTCACAAATATTGTTCGGCGAAAACTAATAAAATATACTCCATTGTTCTTTGTTTAGCCTAGAAATTTTAGAATCATCCTGAAACTAACTAGTATTAGCACAATGCCAAAAAGTCTTCGCAGTTTTTTGCTCGAAGTGCGCTTAGCCATGTAAGCACCTATTTGTGCTCCGAAAATAACACCGAGGCCGAGAACGAGAGCGTAATCAAACCGGACGTTTCCGAGATAAACGTGGGTTCCCACACCGGCGGTTGAAGTGAAAATCATGGTGAAAACCGAGGTTGCTACTGCTAAATGCATGGGGAACGATAATGTAAAATGTAGAATGGGTACGATGAGGGCGCCGCCTCCGATGCCTAACAAACCCGATGCGACACCAGCAAAAAAGCTTAGGGGTAAGCCGACCTTCATGTTTGCGGTGTATTTGAAGATTTTTCCGTCAGAGTCTACGAGTTTGCGAGTCCATCCGGTTTTGCAGTATCTAGACAGTTTAGAGTTGCCCAAGTTGTAGTTGAAAATCATTCGAGAAGCAACGTAGAGGAGGAACAAGGCGAATATTAACACTAGCAGTTTTTCTTCAATTATTGATGTTAGATAAGCTCCTACCATGGCGCCTGGTATTGTAATCGTGGCTAAGAGAAGCCCTATTTTATAGTCTATTCGTTTTTGTCTTGCGTAGCCAGTTGTGGACGATAGGGCTTTAAAAAGTATCATGGCTAGGCTTGTTCCTGCAGCTAATTGTGGCGAGAATTCGGTGCTTAGAGGTGAGAGTTGTAGGGAGGGGACGATGAAGACGCCGCCTC
>JBKHJI010000046.1:0-10746 GCA_046538175.1 Bathyarchaeia archaeon
CAGACCTTATTTTGTTTTCAAAGTGTTTAAATAGAGAAAATCTCTTTTACTTCAAAAGAAGAAAAGTGAAAATTGACACAAAGACGGTTCTTCTCATATTGTTGTTTGTTGTTATTCTTTTTTTTGGAGCAGAAGTGGTTTTATGTCAGTTTGAGCTTGAGGAAACGCGGCAGTTCTTAATCGAAGTTGACGCCGATGGTTCTGCAGTATGCACATTTAAGCGAGTATTTTTGCTGAAAACAGAAGACGACGAAGCAGTCTTTGAACAATATCTCCAGGGATTTGATGATAGAAAACAGATGCTTCGGGAAAGGTTCTCCAATGAGACATATTATATGGTGAACCGGGCGAGCGATAATACTAATAGGAGCATGACGACTGGGGGCTTCAATGTTTCAGCTTACTTGCTTCAAACAGTAACTGGGCTCACGGGAATAATAGAGTATGTGTTTATTTGGGATGGGTTTGCCTTAATCGACGAAGGCCGAATTCAGATAGGTGACGTATTTGAAATAGGCTTGGTGCTTCTGGAAAATGACGAACTGAATGTTCAATATCCTGAAGGTTATGAAGCTACAAACATTGATCCTCCCCCTGACCTTGTAATGCAAGAGCGAAGGCTTATGTGGATGGGACCTAGATACTTTGTAGCTGGGACACCTGCCATTACGTTAACTAGAGTGAGCGGTCTTCCTAGCGGACTTCAAATATTCGCCATAGCAATAGTGGCAACATTGGGAATAGGATCGTTTGTCTTCTTTTTCCGCAGGTTCAAGAAGAAGGGGAAGTATGAGGAAACATCCAAGCCTACTCCACTGGCAATTTTGGAGAGCGAGAGTGACGAAGAAGAAAAGATAGTGAGCTTACTCCAAATGAAGGGAGGCTATTTGCGTCAATCAGCCATAGTTGAGGAGTTTGGCTATTCAAAGTCTAAAGTTAGCCAGATTTTGTCGGATATGGAGAAGAAAGGATTAATAGAGCGGCGTAAAAAAGGAAGAGAGAAACTGGTAATTTTGAAGCAGCAGAACGATAAACTCTGACAACGTTTCTTAAACAGACAGACAGAAAGAAAGAGAGAGATGAAAGGCAAACCGTTTTTTAGGGCGTATGTCTTCTTTTTATATGTTGATTTGTTAGATCATTCCTCGGGTTTTTAGAAATGTGTGTGCTTTTTTCAAAACGTTTCTTGCGTTCTTAAAGGTGAGTTTTTCCAGAGCTTTATCAAAGGTTAGCCATGTATATCCTACGTGCTCGTAGGATAGTTTAACGTTGTTGCTGTTGGCTTCAACTAGATAAAAGGCTACCTTTTTGTGAACTGTTTCGCCGCCTCTTCGGTAAAAGTAGGAGATTTGCTCTCTAAATCCTTCAATGAATTGGGCGTCTGTAATTCCTGTCTCCTCTTTAAGCTCTCTAATCACGGTTTCCTTTTCACTTTCATTTGTTTCAACTTGTCCTTTCACAAAATCCCAATGTCCCGCTCCATAATGTAAAAGAAGGTATTCAAGTTCAGAATTTCTCTTCAGTACTACTGCTCCACAGGATTTTTCGTAAGGCATGTTCTGTCTCCTCAGTTTTCTGTTTTTGCTTCGGTTAATATAGGTAAACCACATTACTTTTATTTGCTTGCTATTAAGCGAACCTATTAACATTGCGTCGTGTAATAGACGCTTTCATTAGAACGGATGCGGGTGCTAAGTGTTTTGGGGCAAGCTTCTAAATACATGTATGTTGCTAACAGTGTTGGAGGTGGCGGTGTTGAAGCTCCTGTTGGATGAAATGTATGCTGGTTTGAAGGAATATTTTGAGATTTTAGGGTGGCATGTTGCGTCAGTTCAAGATGTGGGGTTGCAAGGGGCTAAAGATAAGGATGTCGTGGAATATGCGAAGAAAAACGATTTTGTGCTCATAACTCAAGATGCCAAACCAGCCGATTTAGCCAAGCTCATGGACGTTAAATATGTGTTAATCTCGAATGCTACGATAGCGAAAATAGTGGTTGAGAGAATAAGAGAGAAGTATCCTGATATTGAACAGACATAATTGCGAGTGAGGTGTGACAAGTTGGACTTTTTGCGGATGCTTTTTGCTAATAAGGCTGGGTTGACCGTTGGCTTGTCTTTGACGGTTTTGGATAGTTAGCTTTAATAATTGATGGAACTTTTTAGTCAACTGTTCAGAAGTGCTTTGAGGTTTGTGGATTGGTTCTGCCGGTCAAAATTTTTGAAATAAAGGAGGAGATCGATCTTAGGTTAATTGTTGGGAAGCTCAAAGATTTTCGGGAAGAAGAGCTCCATCAAACAGAAGGTGGGGAGACTGTAAGTTTGGTGACCGAAATTTTGGATCTGAAGTTCAAAGAGGGTTTTGTTTCGGGAGTTTTTAGTAAAGATTTTGTGCGTAGACGTTTCTACAGACGTAAAGTGGTTGAAACGCCGGTAACCGAGGAAGCTTCATTTTGGGTCAAATCTTTCAACGATAGGGTTTTTCTTATTGTTTCGGCGCCTTCGGTGGCTCGAGGAGTTAAAAAGTTGTTGACCAACTATGTGGCGAATAAACTTGGCAAAGTGCTTTTTATCACTTCTCACGCTGTGGTTGAAGCAAAGATTTCACATGAAACTCTTAAGATTCTTCACGAGTCTAATCCTGAGGCGACGAAACTTATATGGTTTGACCAAGTTGATATACCTGGTGTAGAAAAACTTTGTTTAGCAGGGTCCGATATAGCCGATACTGAGGTTTATCGTGATTATCTGGAACATGGAAAGATTTGGTATGTTGTTTTTGAGGTCCAGAAACGCGGAATAGTGATCGGTGTTACTAGAAATTGTGTGGTTACTCTTTTCAGCAAGAGCACAATTGAAGAGTTTGTGGGTTATATCTTGGAAGATTTCTTGACGCTTATCGAATAAGCGCGGCGGATTGGTCACGTGTTCCTAACACTTCGAAACTTTGTTCATGAACGCTGAGTGAAGAAATTTATTTACTTGCATATCTATCGTTTTTCCATACGTCAGCAGAGTCGCTGTATCCTCTCTTTTCCCAAAATCCAAGCTCTTTGGTTTTCATGAAGCTTATACGCTCAATCCACATGGCACTTTTGTAAGCATATTTATGTGGAACGACCAGTCTTAAAGGTCTGCCCAGCGGTTCTTCTAACCACTCTCTGTTTAGTTTATAGGCTAAAAGTACGTCGTCGTGAAGGAGTTCTTCGATGTCTAGTGAGGTGGTGTAGCCGTCTGCGCATTGGAATAAAACGTTTTTTGCGTTTTTGTTGGGTTTCACGATTTGTGCTAGAGTGCCGAATTTGACGCCATACCAGTTGCAGTTTCTAACGCTCCAGCTTTCTACGCAGTGAAAGTCGCTTTTGGATTCAACTGCAGGGAGGTTGAGAAGATCCTGCCATGTTAATTTGGCTGGATTTTCAATTTCTCCGTCGATGGTTAGTATCCAGTTTTTCAGGTCGATTTTTGGATTTTCAGGAACTATCCATGGATGTTCGATGTTCCATTTCAAAAGATGATCGATTTCGCGCTGGCCTGGCGGCAGTTTGTTGGGTTTCATGTTCGGTATACAGTGTTGCATCTTGCTATTTAGTTATGTTTGTGTGTGGATGGATATGTTGTCATAAACGACCAAAGCATGATGAAAAAACTTTTCAAATAGACACTCAACTAGGTATTGGGTGAAAGAAACTGCTAGTAGGTCTAATGTCTGATACACACGACAATTTGCCTCTGATCGACAAAGCCATAGAACAACTCAACAGAGAGGCGGTGGAGGTTGTGCTTCACGCCGGTGACTACATATCACCTTTCGCCGTAACGCATTTTAAAAAATTAACGATGAAACTGATAGGCGTTTTTGGAAACAACGATGGTGACCATGAACTTCTCAAGAACCGTTTTGCTGCTCTTGAAAAAGCTGAGGTTCGAGGCAACTTCGCCGAACTCGACTTGGACGGTTTGAAGACGGCATTACTACATGGTGAAGAAAGCGGACTTCTGAGATCCCTCATCAACACCAATAGTTATGACGTGGTGGTTCATGGGCATTCACATGAAGCAGCCGTCTATAAGCAAAGCAAGACACTTGTGATCAATCCTGGAGAAGTCTGTGGCTACTTGAGCGGAAAATCTACAGTTGCTATATTAGACACAGTCGCCAGAGAGGCGAGAATTGTCCAGTTATGATCGATGTAGCCTTTTGTATTTAATTTTCTCTACCGCTTTGCTGACGCCTTTCCATCCTTCGAGGGTTTTCGAATGAACAATTTCGAAGGCCTCCTTCGATGTTAGTAACGGTATCTCCTCACCGGTAACAGTTCGAAAAAGATATCTTGCGGCCCGCAACACCTCGCCGTTCAACTGTGAATCTGCTTGGTCTGCCAAGTGGCAAATCAATGCCTCTACGGTTCTAGGCCACATGGGTCCTCCTTGACCTCCGTGGTGGGCGCAAACTATGTGGATCAAATCCAATGGGAACTCTTTTCGAATCAACTCTGCAGTGATGAGAGTTAGGTGATCTAACCGTTCTCCAAGAGATGTAACGTGGTATCTTTCATCTTTGGATTCATAAGTTAGTGCTTTGAAAACGTCATGTAATACAACACCTGCAATAACGTGGTCACGATTCACTTTGCCATTGTAAATTTTCTCAGCAACATCGCAGAGCGTTAACGCTATCTCAATAGATGCAATAACGTGGTCAACAAGCCCTCCACGATAGCTGTGGTGGTGGGACAAGCCGGCAGGAGAAGTCTCAAGCGATAGCCCTGAGTAAATAATCCCGTTGATTTCAACTTGCGGATTGTCAACGATTTCTGTAACCTTCCTTCGAAGCTTTTTGTCCTTTATCAAGTTTACAATACACTTCAAGTGGGCATTCAAAACTCATCACCTCTTTCTGTGTCAACTTGCTATTTTTGAACTTTCTGTTTCGCATGTGTCGCTGCATCATGCGCCAAGCGGATAGGTTTTGGAATTCTGTGGTGCAGGCTACAATGCTTGACTATTTCTATTGCTCTATTCAGCGATACCATATGCCCCACGCTGACATATACTGGTTTTGCTTTATTTCTGGTCCTGAGCGCCGTTCCTACGACCTCTTGCTTATCGGTTATGGGCGCCCAGTTTTCTTTGTTGTATTCGCCAATTCTTCCGATCAATGGTTTTTTTGCGATTCCTATAGTTGGCTTGTTCAAGACAAGTCCTAGATGGCTGGCGAAGCCAAGTCTATAGGGATGCATTATTCCCTGTCCGTCAACAAGGAAAACGTCTGGTTGGAGAAGCAGCTTCTTAGCAGCGGCGACTGCTGGCGGGACCTCTCTAAACGACAATAAGGTGGGAATGTAGGGAAATTCGGTTCTAGTTTGAACTGTTTTTGACTCAATGACGGAAAGCGAGTCGTAGTCAAGAGTCACAACTGCGCCGATTGAAAACTCGTTGGTATATGCGACGTCGACTCCGGTAACATATTCTATCTTCTTGGATAGGCCGTCTTGGCGAATTACATGTTTGGACATTTTAAGCTGTGCTGAATGTGCTTTCTTGATGGAAAACGATGCTGGAATTTTCCTCTTTTCGGATTTTTGTAAGGTCAAGCTGGCATCCTTATTTTTCTTCTTCTCTCAAGCTTTTTTCAAGTTTTTTAATTGAACGTTCTAGTGAGTTTCTACGCACTTCAATTGTGACGTCTCCTCTTGTGGTTTCTAAGATCCGTCTGGCAATGTCGGTTTTGCGTCTTAGTTCTGAAACAGCACGCAATGCTTCGTCCATGCCCATTAGATTGTCGTAAATACATTCCATAATTTCAAGGCTTTTCTCGGCGCTCTTTACATTTCCTTCTCTGAGAAAGTCTAAAGTTCTACGTCTGAGTTCACCTACCACGTCTGCTAACCCAAGCAGATAAGAAGGAGACGGAACACCGATTTTCTGTGGATTCACAAACTTGTTGTTTTGTACTAATTCCAAGAAAGTGTGGGCTTCGGTATATTCTTCAAAGGCGGCGCTTACAATGCCTGCATAACGGAGCTCTTGATGAACTGCAGGAATTTCACCGAGTTTTCCAAACAGTTTCTTCGCCTTTCCCAAAATCTTCTTCGCTTCCTCAAGCTGTCCCTTGTGCACCAGAAAAATCGCTTGTTTTGAAAAACGAGTTGCTTTTCGCATGGCATCATAAAACTCATCTTTAACGTTTTCTTTTTCTTTCAACTCATTTTCAATTTTGTCCAGAACGTTTTTTAATTGCATGCTCTTAAAACCTCAGAGATGCCTTGCAAGGTAATTCGTGAGTTTTTCTTAAAAAAGCTTTGTCTGTGCACATAAAAAGAGAAAAGGAGGCACCTTTTCGGGTATGGTTGTGTTAGAGTGCTGTCCATCCGCCATCAACGAAAATTGTTTGCCCCGTGATGTAGTCGGAAGCTGGAGTGGTTAAGAACACGAGCGATGCTTTCAAGTCTAAGGGTTCTCCTGTTCTTCCTAATGGTGTTCTGGAAAGGATATGGTTTAATGCCTCTTCATTTTTGAAGATTTCCTCTGTCATTTCGCTAGGGAAAAATCCGGGCGCAATGGCGTTTACGCTTATTTTGTAAGTTGCCCATTCTATTGCTAGGGCTCTTGTTAAGTTTATGACCGCGCCTTTTGAAGCATAATACGGTGCTGCAGGGAATACATCACCGACCGCGCCGTATATCGAGGCTATGTTAACTATTTTCCCGTATTTCCTCTTCATCATCTCGCGGGCAGCAGTTCTCGCGCATAGAAAGACTCCGGTCAAGTTGACGTCTATCACTCTTTTCCATTCATCTAGGTTCATGTCTATTGATGGGTCAAGGCTGGCAACTCCAGCGTTGTTGACAATAATCTCTAGCGAGCCTAGCTTTTCTATGGCTGTTTTCACCATGTTGATTACTTCTTTTTCTTGACTTGTCTGTTTTCACAGGAATTACTTTAACATCAAACTTGCCGATCAACTCTTCTGCTACTTTGACAAGCTTTTCATATCTCCTAGCGGCAATTACAAGATTCACCCCCTGCTCTGCTAACGCTTCAGCAAACGTAACGCCTAATCCACTAGAAGCACCTGTAATAATTGCAGTTTGCCCTTTGATGTCAAAACATAATTCCATTACTGTTTTGCTCAATCAACTCACCAGTATCCGACTCGATTTTTTACAGATTTAAAAATTTCTGATCTGCACAGTTCTTGTCAAAAACGGATAAGATGTGCAGAATCTTACCCTAGTTTAATGGGTTCTTCTAGCCGACTTAGCAGGATAACTCGGCTTTCCTTTGATTCATCAAGCATCTTGTAACCAGTTTCTTTAGCTAGTGAAGCGGCGAAGTCTCGAATTTCTTCATGCGCAGGCATGTTTGAATAGGTTAGCCTCAACCGTGAAAACCCTACATGCATGTATGCCTTGGGCTCTACATATGTGGTGTTGGCTTTTTCTACAAGTTTGGCGTAGCGTTCTGGATGTTTAAGATTGAGGTTTCTCGTCAATGTGATGCGCATCACTGTGGGGCATTTGAAACTTGGCAGAAAAGAGAGGGTTTGGTTAAGTTTTTCCCAGGCTTTTGGAATTTGAGGTCGACAGGTTTCATAGAAGGTCTTTTTGTCTGGGGCGCATGTTGAAATGTAGAGTTGAGTGGGCTCTTCGCTTAATTTGGAAAAAGCTTCCGGAACAGTGCCGTTGGACACCAAGAAAGTAGTGAAGCCTCTTTCATGGAAAGTTTCAATTAAGGTTCCAAGCTGTGGATAGAGTGTTGGTTCCCCTGTTAGGCTTATGGCGACGTGTCTCGGCTTTAATGCTTCTTCATATTTTTGTCGGTTGGTTTTAGGGTTGGCCTTGTAGCCGCTTAGAAGCTTTTTCTGTGCTTCGATACAGCCTTCCACGATGTCTTCGGGTTGGTCACAAAATGGCAGCGTTGTCTCTTGCCATTTTAGTCCTTTGTCTCCGCTTTGTGCTCTCCAGCAAAACAAACATCGCATTGTGCAACTGAAAGTCGCAGGGGTCATTTGTATGCATTGGTGGGTCTTTATTCCGTAGAACTTCTGCTTGTAACAAGGTTGATCGTGAATTAACGTGTTGTAGAGCCACCTGCAACGCTTAACAGCTGAATGTTGGCCTATCATATGATATTTTTGGGTCTTTAGCATTTGAAGCAGTTCTCTCGGGATCAGTTGTTGCAATAGTAAATCTCCAATAATGCTAGCAATTAGAAAGATTCGATCATAATAAGGATGGTGTTGAGGGTTTACTTTCTAGATTATTGTGAAAAACAATATTCGATGCTTTGAAAGCTTTTTGCTAGCTTTTCTACCTCTAGTTTGACTTTGCCGGAATCTTTCCGGTCAATGACCACATGTTTGATGAACTCGGCAATACGTTCCATTTCAGTTTCCTTCATCCCTCGCCTTGTTACTTCGCAGGTGCCTAGCCTCACTCCACAGTCGGCGATTATGTTTGCGTTTTCAAGACGCTTAGCCACTTCACGTCCGTGTTTGTAACCTCCATAATCTAATAGAACTTGATGCGATTTTGTATAGCCTAGATTCGCACCGACAACTGGGAATCCGTAATCGTCTAACGTTCTTGCAAGAACCTGTGCGTTGCGAATCACTTGTTCAGCATAATCGCTTCCAAACTGTTGCATTTCAGCTAACGCTAATGTTAAAGCAGCTATTCGATTCCAATGTGCGTTATCCACAAAAGTCGGATGAACATTCTCTTTGATAATTGTTCCGTGTTCCTTGTTTGCAAGTATTATGCCTCCTTGCGGCCCAAAGAAAGACTTGTGAGTCGAGCCGAAAAACACTGAAGCACCTTCTTGAAGCGGATTTTGAAATTTGCCCCCAGCTATCAAACCCATAACATGAGAACCGTCGAACCCTACATGTGCACCGACTCTTTTCGCCATTTTAGCCAATTTGCGAACTGGATGGGGAAAGAGAAAAAGACTAGCCCCAAAGATCACTACCTTTGGCTTGATTCCAATTATAGCTTCAGCGGCCTCTTCGATCTTTATGTTCATCTTTTGTTTGGAAAAAGGAAAAGCTTCAACCTTTATTCCGAGAACTTTAGGCAGGCCTTCTTTCCAGATTCCAGGATACCCCCCGTCCTCTGCCGAAACGCACATTAAGAGACCACTTTGTTCTGTGAAATTAGCTAGAAAAATCAAATCAGCTATGTGCCCCGAAAGAGGACGCAAATCGGCAATCTCTGCTTGAAAGAGTTTCCTTGCAATTTTTTCTCCGCAAGCTTCTATTTCATCCATGAAACGCGTGCCCATATAGAAACGATCTGGTGAAGTGTATCTATGTGTTAGTTCCGAGGAGAGTAAATAGCGAACTTGAGGACTCGTGATATTTTCTGAAGGAATCAAATTAACGCAGCGTTGCCAACGCCACTGCTCATGTCTTTTTGCAAGATTCAAAATCTCATCAATCATTTCCATCGCTCTTTATTAGTTAGTCAAAACTTGATATATTTACTGTTCATCAAAAGTAATCATGGACTTTGCAGTAATCTTCCTTTATATATGTCTCTGCGGCTTTACTTTGTAAAAACGATACTCGTCTCTATATGTCTTGAAGAATCTAAACACTAATAACTTTTGCACTGAAGTATTACACCTGACTCTTGCTGTCATTCGTTGCATGTGAGAGCTCCTGAAAAGACAAGTTGCAAATGTATGGAACAGATAAAAACTTAAAATATCCCTTTAATATAACATGTCAAACCTTATACTGTGCTGTGAGGGAAATACATTGCATAAAAAATTCCGCAAAAGAAACATTGGAGCCTTATCGATAATCTTACTAGTTTTAGCAATTTTTATAGCCTTACCTGCGCCGATAGCCTTTGCTGAAGTTTCTATAGCCTTCATTTCACCTACTGAAGGCCCTGTGGGCACTGTAGTTTCATTGGCTGGACAAATTACAACAGAAAACGGATCCTACAAAATATTTTTCGCTGATAATCCGGACCCAGTTAAAGCTGGTAACGCAACACAACGCGAAGTATCTGACACGTTCATCGTTCCTAACAGCACCCGCGGCACTCACGCCGTAATATTACAAGACACAACAACTGGTGAAAATAATACTGCGGACTTCACCATCCAAACTAAATACGTTATCAAACCTGTAACGCCTCCCCATCCAAAGCAGCTACAGCAAGGCCATGATTTAGAAATACTAGCCACAATTACAGGTGGAGACGCCAAAATTTCGGCGAACATAACGGTGGCAGACCCCACAAATGCAACCTACTTCTCAAGTATAACTATACCAATAGGCCCAGATGGCTATGGAGAAGCAAGCAAAAATTATCCTATGGATTTTCAAGCAAATGCTCATACTTTCTACGTTGGTGCGTACAAAGTGGCTTTGGTTTCATTCACCGAGACTCTCGCAGCCGCGAACTTCACCGTAGGTCTAACCGACGCTGTCGAATATCACAAATTTCAAACAGTCCATATCCGAGCTTTGAACTATACCTTAACGGAAGAATTGAAAATCACAATACTTCACGAAGGCGAAGAAGTTTTTAACGCCTTGAAACACGTATCAGCACCAGGAGGCACAGTTACAGCGAACTGGACAATTCCAGCAAACGCTGGCTTAGGCCTTTACACAGTAAACATAACACAGATTTCTCCTGATGTAGAAAAACCAACTCCTGACGTACAGGATTTTGAAGTTGTTCCAGAATTTTTTGCCTGTGAAGTTAAAGCTTTTAATTTAGAC
>JBKHJI010000047.1:0-10744 GCA_046538175.1 Bathyarchaeia archaeon
CAGCAAAGATATACTTCAAAGACCTCAAAGTGTAAGGCATTTTCGGGATAGAACAATCTGCGCAGAGTTTAAATTCTCCAAGAAGCATTGTAGCTAATCTCATAGCCATTAAGGTTGTGTAGGAATGAAAGCACGGCGACCAACGATAATAGTCCATGGCGGTGCTGGAGAATGGCGTCTCGAAAGAAGAGAGGCAGGTATTGTGGGTGTCAAAGAAGCAGCAAAAGAGGGCTTCAATTTGTTAAAACGTGGTGAAAGCGCCGTAGATGCAGTCGAGTCAGCGGTGATGTCGATGGAAGATAATGAAGTTTTCAACGCTGGATCAGGATCATCATTAACTCTCAGCAAACGTGTTGAAATGGAAGCCTCCATAATGGATGGCGCCAAATTGTCTGCAGGAGCAACTGGGCTACTAAGCGATATCAAACATCCCGTACGTTTGGCTCGCATAGTTATGGAAAACACAGACCACGTTTTCATAGTTGGGCGGAGCGCAGAGAAACTGGCTGAAATCTTCAAACTTCAACATCAAAACCCTGTGACCAAACTTCGAGAAGAATATTGGAAAGAGCTAATGAACAAAATGAGAAACGGAGAGTTGACTTATTTGCCGAACCTGTCTAGACTGTTGATAAACCATCCCGACTTTTTAACTCTTGATACAGTTGGTGCGATTGCGGTTGACAAAGAAGGCAACGTAGCGGCAGCGACATCCACAGGTGGTATTTCCATGAAAATTCCAGGGCGTATAGGAGACTCGCCTTTGATAGGATGTGGAAACTACGCAGACAACGAGGCTGGTGCATGTTCTGCCACCGGGATTGGAGAAGTAGCCATCAGACTGGTTCTAGCGAAAAACACATGCGATTATATGCGGTCAGGAAGAACACCGCAAAAAGCCGCCGAAAACTCCATCAGCGAGGTTAATCGCAGAATAAACAACTCTGCTAATCAAATGGGTTTGATAGCAGTGAACTCTGAAGGTCGAATTGGCGCAGCACACAATTCTCGACACATGTGCTGGGCATACATGACACCTCAAATTTTCAGTCCAAAAGGTTTCTTAAAAGCAAAGATATTGAACAAAATAGTCTGACACTTTATTCTTGTATAATCGGCTCTTTTGGTCTCCAACATTATAGAAACGCTTAAAAAGCTTTGGCATTTCTGTGTAGGAACACTGAGAAAGTTCATACATCTCCAAAGGGGGTGAACAATTTGATAGAAGAGGAAGAAGATGTTGAAGAGGAAGATTGGGAAGAGGAAGATGAAGAATGGTAGCTACTCAACCCAAATCGCGTTTTCCATAACATTTTTTCTTTGATTCTACCCGCATCATTCTGATGCAGTTTTAACTCAACTCTTATTAATTTCTCACTTCAATTCTACTAGGAATTAACGTTAATCAATAGGTAAAATACCATGGTCAGAATTGCAGTTCTCGACACAGACAGATGTAAACCCAAGCGTTGCACTAGAGAATGCTATCGCTTTTGTCCAAAAGTCAGAAGCAAAGTGGAGGCAATTATTTTTGAAGAAGACAAACCAAGAGTCGTGGAGGCTCTATGTGTAGGATGCGGAATCTGTGTCAAAAAATGTCCGTACAAGGCCCTTACAATAGTGAATCTGCCTGATGAGCTTGAAGCAGAATGTAGCCACCGTTTTGGACCAAACACTTTCAAACTCTTTCGTCTTCCCACACCTTCACAGGGCACAGTACTTGGATTGTTGGGTCAAAACGGTATAGGAAAAAGCACTGCGATCAAAATCTTATCGGGCGAAATAAAAATAAATCTCGGACGCTACGACAATCCTCCAAATTGGGAAGAGATAATCAAACATTACCGAGGCTCGACACTTCAAGATTATTTCTTTGAGTTGAGCCAAGAAAATTTGAAAGTCGCACATAAACCACAGTATGTAGATAAAATCCCTCATGTGGTGTCAGGCTCGGTCTATGAACTATTAGAGAAGTTAGACGAAAAAGATAGACTCGAGAAGATTGCCGGTCAACTTGAACTCCAACCCATTTGGGATCGCACCGTGGGTGTCTTGAGTGGCGGTGAGCTTCAAAGAGTTGCCGTGGCTGCTGCAATATGCCGAGAAGCCGACGTGTATCTTTTCGACGAACCTTCAAGCTACTTGGATGTTAAACAGCGTCTAGAGGTTGCACGAGTAATACGAACTTTGAAAGAAGAAAACAAGATAGTGCTAGTAGCAGAGCATGACCTAGCGGTAATTGACTATTTGTCGGATCAGATCTGTGTACTTTATGGAGTGCCTGGTGTTTACGGCGTCGTCTCCAACGTCCATGGAGTGCGAGTGGGCATAAACATCTATCTGGAAGGATTTATCCCCGATGAAAATGTTAGGTTTCGAAAAGAGCCAATAATTTTCCACGTAAAGCCTCCTACAGTAAGCTGGGGAATCGGAGAAACAGTGTTGAAATGGGAGAAAATGGTGAAATCTTACAAAGGTTTCACGTTGGAAGCAGAACCAGGTGAAGTTAAAAAGAGCGAGGTGATTGGAATTTTGGGTCCAAACGGCATTGGCAAAACAACTTTTGTAAAACTTTTAGCTAAAGTTGAAAAGCCTGACGAGGGCGCCACTTCTGCGCCTTATGAATTAGCAGTAAGTTATAAGCCTCAATACATATCTGAAGAGTACGAGGGCACAGTAGAAGAATTGCTGAAAAGTCTCAAGAAAGAAGCTTTCACAGCTGGTTTTTATCGTAGCGAAGTTTTGCGCCCCCTAAACTTGGAGGGATTACTTGATCGCAATATAAACCAACTGAGTGGCGGCGAACTTCAAAGAGTCGCCATTGCAGCATGTCTCTCACAGGAGGCCCAACTATATCTGCTAGACGAGCCTAGCGCCTATTTGGATGTTGAAGAACGTTTGAACATGGCTCGAACTATTAGACGAGTAGTTGAAAACAAAAACGCTACCGCCTTCGTGGTTGAGCACGACGTAGTAGCACAAGACTTCATCGCCGACCGGTTAATGGTTTTCGACGGCGTACCAGGAGTAAACGGCGTTGCCAACCCTCCGACCACTCTTAGGAAAGGCATGAACGCCTTCCTCAAAAAAATGGAAGTCACTTTCCGAAGAGACCCAGCCACCAAAAGACCCAGAGTAAACAAAGAGGGGTCAAAAACTGACAGGCACCAACGCAAAATAGGCGAACACTACTACGTAGCAGAGAAGCAAAAATGACCTGCAAAACTGTTTTTAACACTCGCTCTTTATGCTATACACGGTGATAAAACAGTTGGAAAAACTTTGGACGCCGTTAATTCTGATTAACCTTAAGACTTACATTGAAGGAACTGGAAAAAAGGCTTTAGAACTGGCCAAAAAAGCTGAGAGGGTCAGCCGCAAAACAGATGTTTGCTTTGGACTTGCTCCTCAATATACAGATCTTCTCCGCCTTGCAGAAGAGGTTTCTTTACCGATTTTCGCTCAGCACATCGATCCGATAAAACCAGGAAGCTTCACGGGACATGTTCTATCTGAGGCAGTGAAAGACGCTGGAGGGATAGGGACGCTTATCAACCACTCAGAGAGACGGATAAAGCTAGCTGACGTAGATGCTGTCATTCAAAAATGCAAAAAACTTGGCTTAGTTTCAGTAGTTTGCACCAACAATACCCGCGTAAGTACGTCGGCCGCTGTATTAATGCCCGATTATATAGCTATCGAGCCACCTGAACTCATTGGAACAGGCACACCCGTATCAAAGGCTCAACCAGAAATTGTTGCCGAAACCGTGAAGCTCGTCAAGAAGGCAAACCCGAAAGTCACTATTCTTTGTGGAGCGGGCATTACTCAAGGTGAAGATGTAGTTGCAGCGTTAAAACTGGGCACAGAGGGAGTTCTCGTAGCCAGCGGCGTCGTGAAAGCGAAAGATCCTAAAAAGGTGCTTCAAGAATTTGCAGAAGCAGTGACCTCTGTCTAAGGTGTCTAGCTTTGAAGGTTGAACTTGAATGTCTTTCGTGCCTGATCCATCGAGGATATCTGGAAATTGCAGAAGCTACGGAGAAGCCTGATCTGCAGTTCAAAATAGCTACCGCCCTTTTGGAATGTATGGCAAAAGAGTTCAATGCAGATGCAGTTGCGGCAGTTCTGGGAACTATGCGTGATCGGCTGATCAAGCAAATTTCAGGAAACTTTGACGTGTACGCAACTAAAAAGCGAGCTAGCAATCAAGCGGCTTTAGCTTTGCTTCCCTCGCTTAAGAAAATGTTTGAGGAAGAGGCTTCGCCGACGGATAAATTTAGAAAAATCTGTTTGGCTGCAATTGTGGGTAATGTCATCGAGTTTGACATTCCGGAGCATAATGTTAACCTTGACGAATTGAAGCTGATGATCGCAAAGGCCGAAGACGACTTGGCGATTGACGATATTTCTGAGATTTATGAAATCGCTAAAAAGACGAAAAACATTCTTTATCTAACCGATAATGCGGGAGAAATCGTATTTGACAAGCTGCTGGTAAACGAGTTGAAACAACTTGGCGCTAAAGTAACCGTTGCGGTAAAAGGCGGACCAATCTTGAACGATGCCACTTCCGAGGACGCTGAAGAAGCGAGTATGTATGAAGTCGCCGATTCTGTGATAACTACAGGTGCCGATGCGGTGGGATTGCCTTTACCGCAGGAACGTTCTGAAGAGTTTGTCAAGTCTTATGCTGAAGCTGACTTTGTGATTGCCAAAGGCATGGGATACGCCGAAACGCTAACAGAGATCGAATTGAAGGAGCCTCATGCTCTTTTAGTTAGAACCAAATGCAATCCAGTCGCCAAATACTTCGGAGTTAAACGAGGCAAAAACGTCGCTAAACTATTGAGGCCTAAGGATTGACTTTGAATGGAAACTAGTTTGCCGACAATTAGACTAGGCGATGAAGTTCTCTCAAATTTCGAAAGAGCAATAGCTTTAGAGTGGATTACAACAAACGGTTTAGGCAGCTATGCCTCTTCCACCGTTTTGGATATCAACACACGCAAATATCATGGAGTTTTGGTTGCTTCTTTTAATCCTCCTGTAGACAGAAGAGTAGTGCTCTCCAAATTTGACGAACAACTTCTCATTAACGATGATGTCTATCATCTTAGCAGCAACGAGTTCAGCCATGGTTTACATCCCCAAGGCTTCAAACATCTTGAAAGCTTTTCACTAGCTCCATTTCCAAACTTCACCTACGGCGTAGAAGATGTAAAAGTTAGAAAGACGATTTTAATGCCACACCAAAAAAATGCCACAGTGATTCTATATGAAGTTTCTGCCCCAGCTGAAGAGATGCTAGCTTTGCGAATATTTCCTCTCGTTAATTTGAGACACTTCCACTCAGTCACTGATAAGGACAAGCTTCAAGGAAGTTTTGTCCAAACACCGGTAGCTCGAAAAACAACACTTCAAACAGTGAACTCCCAGCTCACGTCGATATTATCTTCAAGCTCTGGACGGTACGTCGTCGAAGATGGTCGATGGATTGAAGACATTTTGCTAAGAATGGACAAATCGCAGGGCACCAGTTGTTTTGATGATTGTTATGTTCCCGGACGATTTGAAGTCGAAGTGGAACCCGAAGGCAAAACAAGGTTTTGTGTTGTTGCCGTGGCAGGTGAGAACGAAGACATTGTTAGGAACGCGCATTTATCCATTTGTGAAGCTATGAAGGATTTCGACAGTTTTTATCAAAAAGAGGCCGAAAGATTAGCCAGTTTGCTGAGAGAGTTTCACAGCTGTCATCCAAATATGGTTCGAGAAGACTGGTTGAAGTGGATGATTTTGGCCTCCGATTCTTTTGTTGTAACCCGCTCTTCGACAAAAACGAAAACAATTATTGCAGGCTACCACTGGTTTGAGGATTGGGGGCGCGACTCGCTGATTTGTCTTCCAGGTCTAACACTTATAACTGGGCGCTTCAACGACGCCAGAGAGATTCTACTCACTTTCAAACATTATTGTAGCAACGGTATTATCCCAAATCGTTTTCCAGATGAAAACGGCGAAAACCCAGTTTACAACACCGTGGACGCGACTTTGTGGTATTTCAACGCTGTTCTGCAATACCTCAAGTATACAGCAGATTTTAACTTTGTTCAGCAAAAACTTTGGACTATGCTACAGTTAGTAATCGATTACCATGTGAAAGGGACAATGAACCACATACATCTCGACAGTGATGGATTAGTGGCCCATGGACCGCAGTTGACGTGGATGGATACTATGGTCGACAACAATCCTGTAACACCAAGAAAAGGTAAGGCAGTAGAAATCCAAGCGCTTTGGTATAACGCGTTGAAAACCATGGAACTACTTGCAGCACGTTTCAGACATGATGATCTAGTTGGAAAATATCAAAACATGGCGATAAAAGCTAAGAAGAGTTTCGTGGAAAGATTTTGGAATCCTCAAAAAAGTTGTCTCTTTGACGTCATAGACGGCGAAACCAGCGATCTTTCACTAAGACCAAATCAGATTTTAGCTGTCTCACTGGATTTTTCCATGCTTGACAAAGCAACACAAGAGGCAATTGTTTCTGTTGTTCACCACAAACTCTGGGCAACCTACGGGCTTAGAACCCTTTCATCCGACGACGCCAAATACCGAGGGAAATATTGTGGAAACTGGGCGGAGCGTAATTACGCCTATCATAACGGTACAGCATGGGCTTGGCTGTTAGGACCCTTTGTAACGGCGTTTCTGAAAACAAAAAACTTCGACACAAAGTGGAGACGTTTCGCCTTCGAAAACTTTCTTCAACCCCTTTTTAGAGAACAAACACTGCAGGCTGGGCTTGGAACGTTAAGCGAAGTTTTCGACGGAGATCTGCCTCATTTGCCCAGAGGTTCTATCTCTCAAGCATGGAGCGTTGCCGAACCTTTAAGGGCTTACGTAGAGGATGTGTCGTTCAAGCGACCGAACTTTGAGAGAATTGTTCTAGAAGACTTTTCTAGTGCAAGTAACTAAATAAGACGAAAAGGTATTACTCTGAAACCATTAAAATATTAGGCAGGTCGAAACCGCGTTGACTGACATATGTCTCATGTTTGAGGTTCATCAGCCATTACGGCTAAATCGCAATTTCCATTTAGACTTGTTAGGAAAACCTCCAACATCCAAAAAAGAGCTTTTCGAGCTGTATTTCGATAACGCTTTGAACAAACACATTTTTGATCGTGCAGCCAGAAAATGCTATTTTCCAGTGAATGATATAATCTTAAACGAAATTGAACGATTCAAGCGAGAGAGGAAGCAGTTCAAAGTTTCGTATGGAATTTCAGGGGTTTTTCTGGAACAATGCGAACGTTGGAATCCAGATCTTTTAGAATCTTTCAAGCAACTGGCCAAAACCGGATGTGTCGAGTTTTTAGAGGAGACATATTACCATTCTCTTTCCAGCTTGTTCGGCGTTGATCGATCAGAATTTGTTGAGCAAGTAAAGATACATCGACAATTAATGAAGGACCTGTTCCATTATGAACCAAAAGTTTTTGAAAACACCGAATGTCTCTATAACAACGCGATTGCCAAAACAGTTGCAGACATGGGCTATGAAGCAATAGTAACAGAAGGCGTAGAACACGTTCTCGGTTGGAAAAGTCCCAACTATTTATACAAAGCAAAAGGAGCTTCCATCCCTGTCTTACTTCGCAACTATCGTCTATCAGATGACATTGGTTTCAGGTTCTCGTCGAGATGGTGGAATAAGTGGCCCCTGACAGCTCAAAAGTATGCAAGTTGGCTCGCAGCTGCCCAAGGCCAAACCGTAGCCATCTTCATAGATTACGAGACTTTTGGAGAGCACCACTGGCCGGAAACAGGGATTCACGATTTTCTCAAATGGTTGCCCCGCGAAGTGCTCAAATGGGAACACTTGTGTTGGCGAACGCCTTCAGAGACTATACGACTTCATCAACCATTGGGTGAAATCGACATAGACGAGTACAGCACGATTTCGTGGGCTGACTTGGAACGTGACACTAGCGCTTGGATTGAAAACCCGATGCAGATAGTTTCGTACGAGTTTCTGAAAGGGTTGGAGTCTTTTGTGAAAGGGTTAGGAGACAAGTTTTGGTTGACGCTGTGGCGGTATTTTCAAATGAGCGATCACTTGTATTACATGAGTGTGAAAGGTGGAGGTCCCGGCGATGTGCATTCTTATTTTAATCCTTCTGGAAATCCTATTGACGCTTTTGTCACGTTTTCTAACATAATTTCCGATTTTGAAGCTAGAATCCTCCAGGAGCTTCAGAAACCGGAACTGGCGGCTAAGTGGATTCTACGACGATTACCTGCCGACAAAGGGTTCACTTTCTTTTACGAGTTTGCACGGCCTACTTCCGTAGCCACTTATGATCTATTCGAGTTTGTCAAGGCAATCAGCAAGGTTCCTGTGCAGTCAATTCAATACCACGTAGAACGTGGCGATTTTGGCAGATGGTTAAGCCAGGTTTTAGGCGACAAAAAGCTTGCAGAAAAAACAGTATTTATCGCTAAGGAAAAACTGAAGGGTGAAAAACTACGCAAACGGCTTGTAGCGGTGGTTGAAGCTCGGTTGAAAGAGTTGGAAGCATTGGCAGTGACGGAAAAAGCGTGATTTTATGAATATTTGTTTGTTGTCTTGGGAATTTCCGCCTAGAATTGTGGGAGGGATTGCTCGTCACGTTTATGGATTGGCACAGGCGTTGGCAAGAGATGGAAACGGCGTAGGTGTTGTTACCTTAGATTTTCCGGGAACACCAGACTATGAGGAAGTTGAAGGCTTCAAGGTTTACCGCTCCAAAACAGAGGTGGGACACCCAAATTTTCTCACGTGGGCTTTTTTATTCAATCATTTCTTAGAAAAGCGTCTTGCTGCTGCGAACAAAGATTTCGATTTTGACTTGATCCACATCCATGATTGGCTTGTGGCCCCTTCAGGTATCGGATTCAAACATTTTTTAGCCAAGCCTCTGGTCTGCACGATGCATAGTACCGAACATGGACGGTCAACTTTGCACAGCCCAGATTCTTTCATGATTGACGGGATGGAGTGGTGGGCATGCTACGAGGCGGCACAGGTGATTGTGACAAGTAATTCTATGAGAGGAGAGATTTCAGGTCATTTCAATGTGCCCTGGGAGAGGATAGACGTGATTCCCAACGGAATAGAAGGCGACAAATATAGTGTAGATGTGGATCGTTGGGCTGTTAGACGCCGCTTCGGTGTGGCAGACCATGAAAAATTAGTGCTTTGTGTTGGACGTCTGGTGCCACAAAAAGGCATTGAATATTTGATTCGCGCCGTTCCTAGGATTAGCTGGCGCTTTCCCGAAGCAAAGTTTGTAATTGTCGGTGAAGGATGGATGCGTAGCCATTTAGAATGGCTAGCCGATCAGTCTGGGCAGCGTTGGCGAATCAACTTGACCGGATTCATTTCTGATGACGAGTTGACAGCGTTGACGAAGATTGCAGACGTAATGGTAGTGCCTTCAGTTTACGAGCCCTTTGGAATCGTGGCTCTGGAGGGAATGGCGGCAGGCGTACCTGTAGTAGCCAGCCAAGTCGGCGGCTTGGCTGAAGTAGTTGAGCATGATAAGACAGGCGTTTGGGTGTATCCCCGTAGTCCTGACTCGATTGCGTGGGGCGTTGAGCGTGTACTGTCAGATTCCGGTTACAGAGATTGGCTAATTAAGAATGCCCACGAAGCGGTTAAAGCCAGGTTTAGTTGGGAAGCTGTTGCTAGGCAGACAATTGAAGTTTATAAGAAAGTGTTAGGAGAAAGATAACTATGAGCGGATATCCTCCTGTTACACCTCGCCCGGAGTTGCCCGAAGAATTTCGGTTTCTGTGCATGCTCCACAACGTGGGCGCTATTAACGTTGAGCGGGCCCTCACCAGGGAAGAGATTGCCAAGTGGACTAATAAAGAAGCGCCTATCATCGAAGAACATTTGAGGAAGCTTGAAGAGTTAGGATACGTACACTCCGTCAAGAAGGGTGACATTGATAGGTATCATGTTTCTGTTATGGGTATACGCAAAGTGCTGACATTGTATAGTTAACGCTTCTGCGGATTATAGAGTTTCAGTAGCCAAATTTTAGGCAAGCCATTGATTTGTCGAATATTTCGAGAGGTTATTTTTTACTTTTCAAATATTCTCCAAAACGTGTAAAATCGAATAGTCTTCGAATCCTATCGCTCTTTGTGCTAACAGTGAAAGTTTCAACGTCATAGAACATTTTACCCCACTCCAACTCTAAATCTCTCAAAAACTCTACAAGACATGAATAGTCTCTATGAAAAGAGATAAACACTGTGTTCTTATCAAAGCCGCGCCCTGTAGCTCCAAAGATAATATGTGGATATTTCGAGAAAAACTCTTTAGATTTCTCATCTGACTCGACAAGAATCGGAGACTCGTCGATTTTCCGAGGTCTCCGCAAATCAGGTTTTATCGAAATAAATGTCAACGCAATGATTTCGAATCCTAATTTTTCAAGATTTGGTATCGCAGTGTATTGAAGGAGCTTCTCCTCTTCTAATCTAGCTCTTCTTCTCGTTACGGTTGGCTGAGAAACTCCAATTTTCTTAGCGAGTTGCCTATCGCTTATTTTCGAGTTCCTAATCAGTTCAGAGAGAATCTTATAGTCGATACCCTTCAGCGCCTTCATGCCTAATCGATTAACCTCGTATCAAATAAAAATTTATCTGCATATCTAAAGCTATGAAGAAATAAGAAAGAACCAACGGA
>JBKHJI010000006.1:0-40395 GCA_046538175.1 Bathyarchaeia archaeon
TATTCGGAACAAACGGAATCCGAGGAGTCGTCAACAGAGAGTTAACGCCAGAATTCGCGACAAAAATCGCTGAAGCCATAGGCACCTTCTTCAAACAAGGCAAAATTCTCTTAGCATACGACGGCCGAGTCAGCAACATCATGTTGGCAAACGCGGTTACAAGTGGACTAGTTTCCACAGGCTGCTCGGTTTATAACGCAGGGATGGCTCCTACGCCTTGCGTTCAATATGCAGTTAAACATCATCGCTTTGACGGCGGCATCATGATTACAGCTTCCCACAACCCAGCAGAGTACAACGGAGTGAAAGTGATGGCCGAAGACGGCGTGGAAATTCCGAGAGACCAAGAAATCGAAATCGAAACCATATTCTTCAAAAGTCAAGGGAAACTTGTTGATTGGCAGAAAGTTGGACAAGTACATGGGCTGTCTAGCATTTTAGACGAATATAAGGAGGCAATGAAAAAACATGTGGATGTTTCTGCCATCAAGGAAAAACATTACCACGTGGTGGTAGATCCAGCTAACGGTGTAGGCGCCTTAGTGACACCCTATCTGCTTAGAGAACTAGGTTGCCGCGTCACCACTATAAATGCCAACATCAACGGAGCTTTTCCCAGCAGACCGCCTGAACCACGCCCCGAAAACTTGCATGATTTAGTCACAACAGTTGGGGGAGTGAAAGCAGATTTCGGCGTGGCTTTTGACGGCGATGCTGACCGCTCTATTTTTGTAGACGAAAAAGGCGAAGTACAATGGGGCGACCGCACCTTTGCTCTTGTTGAAAAAGATTTTCTACAAACAAATCAGGGCGAAACAGTCGTCACACCCGTGAGTTCTTCAAGAGTAGTCAAGGATGTCGCAGATGAGTATGGCGGTAAACTTGTTTGGACCCAAGTCGGCAGTACTGTTGTCTCTCGAACCATGATAAAACTGAAAGCCAAGCTGGGAGGAGAGGAAAACGGCGGAGTATTCTATGGACCTCATCAACCGGTGCGAGACGGCGCGATGACGACTGCCTTAATCTTGAACGTAATGGCAAAAACTGGCAAAAACTTGTCCCAACTACTCAACGAGTTACCGCGCTACTACTTGGAAAAAGACCAAACAAAATGCCCAAACCAAAAGAAACAGCAGGCACTTAAGAAATTAGTCGAAAAAACGGAACATCTAAAACCCGAAACCATCGACGGCGTGAAACTTTGGCTCCCAGACAAAAGCTCCATACTTATAAGACCCAGCGGAACCGAGCCCATATTCCGGTTTTACGCTGAAGCAGAAACAACGAAAAGAGCAGCTGCATTGGTCAAAGAATACAAACAAAAACTTCAAAACATAATAAACTCTTCTAGCTAATGCCCAGTCGTACATGTGCAACCCGGCAACGCTGACAGGATCCTCGTCAAATTACATTCAAATCTAAAACATATGGGAAAAACACTCTATACACAACGTATAGAACCGAAAACCAGAGAAAACGGTAAAAAAGCGAAAGGTTTTAAGCAGAAAATTCGAGAATTACAAGCCCACAAAAAACCGTAGTGTTCCTATTTCCATTCGTAAATATATCGCCCCGATAAAAAGCGGAGAAGAAGAGGAAGAATGACTAACGTGATGAACATTAACCACGAGGATATTGATGACTCTGAAAAATGTGGAAAATACACCATTAGCATCATCGAATGCAATAAAACAGGCTTTCTCCACGCCTACCTTTTTGCCGAAGCCGGGTTCAAAGTAATAGGAGTAAGTACAAACCCTCACATGCTTAGATTGCTGAAGAGAGGGCGCATCTCATTTTTCAGAAAAACCAACTACATGCTGGAAAAATACGTGAAAAATGAAAAGTTTTCGGCGTCTTCTGACGTTAGAAAAGCTACATCTGAGAGCGACATCATAATTGTTGCCACGTCAGCCACAATTGACCGAAGGAAAAAACCAGACTATTCCTCTTTAGAGAGAACATGCAAAGAAATAGGTATGGGCCTCAAAAAAGACTCTTTAGTTCTTTTCGTCAGCTCCACAGGCCCCGGAATAGTTGAAGGTTCAATGCAAGGCATTTTGGAAAAAGCCTCTGGCTTAAAGGCCGGAGTAGATTTTCTTGTAGCCAGTAGTCCATTTCAAACAAATTCCTTAGAAAAAATAGACGAAGCGTCCAAAATTTCAAGAGTTGTTGGTGCTATTGACCAGAAAAGCCTCCAAGCAGCTAGCCTTCTTCTAAAAAGAATAACTAATTCTGACATTGTGGAAGTCAACAGCATTAAAACTGTCGAGGCCATTAACCTTTTTCAAGGCGTGAAAAAAGAGATAAGGCAAGCTTTAGCCAACGAACTAGCATTTCTAAGCGAAAAACTCAAAATCGACTATCTCAAGGCAGTGGAAGCCACCCATAGGAATGGCGAATTTCCTCTTCCACATCCTGGCTTGGTAAATAGTTCAGCTCGCAGAGGATTATACATGCTGCAAGAAGAAGCAGAAAACGTGAATCTAAACCTTCGTTTGACCCATTTAGCGAGAAGAATAAACGACCAAATTGCCGAACACGTCCTTCACCTCGTAAAAGACGCTTTGAAAACGTGTGGCAAAACCGTGAAGCGATCGAAGGTTTCAGTTTTGGGAATTTCTCGCCATCCAAACGTGAAGGACACTCCAGATGCTTTGACAAAAAAAATTGTTAATCTTCTCAAGAGAAAAGTGAGAACAGTTCAAATTTACGACCCGTTTTTTTCTCTGAAAGAGTTGACAGAACTCGGCTTTGAAGCTGACCAACTTTCAAAGATCATCGAAAAAACAGACTGCCTCATCATTCTGACAGCTCATTCTAAATTCGAACGGTTGAACTTAAGAAAAGCCAAGCTATTAGCGAAAAAATCGCCAGCGATAGTAGATATCAGCTACGTCATAGATCCTTTAAAAGCAGAAAAATACGGATTTGTTTACCGTGGCTTAGGAAGGGGAATTTGGACAAAATGAACAAACTAGGAGTGGCGGTAATAGGAGTGGGATTTTGGGGTAAGAACCACGCAAGAGTGTTTAGTGAACTCACCCAAACCGAGTTAGTGGCAATATGCGACATAGACATAAAAAAAGCCAAAGCCATAGCTGGACAATATGGGGCCGAAGCCTACGACGATAGCCGAAAGCTGCTGGAACGAAATGACATCGAAGCAGTAAGCATATGCACCTGGACAACTACCCACGCCTCAGAAGCCATGAAAGCGTTGAAAGCTGGAAAACACCTACTGGTTGAAAAACCGTTAGCAGACACGATTACGGAAGCAAGAAAAATCGTGGATTTTGCAAAACAAGCAAATAGGCATTTAATGGTAGGCTTTATAGAAAGATTCAACCCAGCTACACAACGAGCCAAAGACACTTTAAAGGAAGGCGAAATCGGCGAACTAGTCTCAGCCACGGCAAAAAGGGTTTCTCAATGGCCAGAAAGAATCGGCGATGTTGGAGTTGTGAAGGACTATGCGATCCATGAAATAGATATTATGCGAAAAATCTTCGAAGAAGATCCCGCTACGGTTTACGCGAAAGTTGGAAATCTGAAACACACAAAATTCGAGGATTACGCTCAAATAATGCTCACATTTAAACGTGGAAAAACGGCTTTCATGGAAGCAAATTGGTTAACCCCCGACAAGATTAGAAACTTAACGCTCACAGGCAGCGACGCAATATTGACGCTTAACTATCTTACACAAGAAATCACCATAGAAAGTTCAGACAAGACGTTAAAGCCGCGGTACGAGTGGCGAGAACCTTTGAAATTGGAGCTGCAACATTTCGCAGAAAGCATAATTGGAGACGAGGCCCCTGAAGTTACAGGCATCGACGGGTTAAAAGCGCTTATAATTGCTGAAGCCGCTATAAAATCTTCAAAGACAGGCAACGCGGTAAAATTGAAGTTTGACAAAACCTGACTTAGCCTTTCGTTCCCAAGTTGAAGGGTTTTCCCTCTGCAAGTATTTTCTTAGGAATCTTGTTTCTCCATTTTTCAAAGAAAGGAAGCTCATTTTTCTCGTCTCGTAACTCATCGGGCAACAATTCGGGGATCTCTTCGCGAATAGGATACCAGCGTAGACATTTTGGACAAACAATCAGGCCTTCAACAATTTCTTCTTTTTCCTCAAAAACGTGAAGCTCAAGAGGGTGGTGTTTGTCTATGGGACAGGCAAGAATATCCATAAGCTTTTTCTTCATCTAAATTGGCTCCTCTAACACACGTCCTTTCTGTTGGTTTACTTAAAAGATTTCCGCAGCAGATAGCCTCGGAAGACTTGAGAGTAGTAGAGCTCGTGCAATAATTAGTCTTTGTAAAGAGTTTTTACTGAGGGAAGCCTTTAGATTTTTGTTGGGGACGAAATGTTATTCCTTTGGAACGTAGCCTGCACAGATGCAAACCGTGAAGTTAACCTCGAGTTTTACGATTCGTCTAGGCGAGAAATTGTCGAGTTCAGCATTAACGATTACAAACCTTATTTTTTGACTGTTTATCCGCTATCGAAAGAGCAGGAAGATGCTGTAGCGACTCTTCAAGGCGAAGTTGAACTTGTCAAAAAACGCAGCCTGTTTACCGATGAAACCGTGCAGTTGGCAAAAGTCACAACTTGGACGCCAACACTTCTTAAGAAATTGTCAAAACAGTTTACCAATGTTTGGGAAACCGAAATCGAATACGGCAAAAGCTACATTTACGATAACGGTCTAGTTTTTGGAGTGCCGTACACGCAACAAGGCGACAGCTTTGTAAGGGTTGAAGAGATTCCGGAGAGCTTGAAGCAAAAATTTGACAAAACCTTCGAGCAAGAAAAAAAGACAAACCCACTAAAACATGCCCAGATCACAGAATGGTTCAATCTCTGCCATCAACCAGCACCAACCCTCACGCCAGAAGTGTTGGGCACCAAAAAAGCATCGGAAGCCCCTGAAGAACAAATTTACCTAGCTTTTTTGCTTGCAAGAACAGCAAATATCCCTGTCCCAGAGGCTTTCGCCAGCAGAAGAGTCAGCGACTGGATAAAGTCTATGATTTACACATATTTGCGCAGAAACAACGTTCTTGTTCCTACCTCAAAGGAGTTGCGGCGAGGCCTCGAAACCCACGCTGTTCAAGGCGCCCTCACAATCGAGCCAGAATCAGGAATATATTTCAACACTGTTGTCTGCGATTTTGAAAGTCTATACCCAAGCTGCATAGACAGTTACAACCTTTCCTATGAAACGGTGGATTGTCCTCATGAAGAATGCAGAACCAACAAAATTTCTGAAGTTGAACATCACATCTGCACTAAAAGGAAAGGCTTCTATTCACTGTTAATCGGAGCGTTGAAGGACCTCCGAATCCGGTGGTTCAAACCTTTATCCAATGACGCCTCCCTTACCGAAGAAGACAGACATTTAGCAAAAGCAGCAGCAAAGTTGCTTAAACTGATAAGCGTGTCCAGCTACGGCGTAACCGTTCGAATCCACGGCGTTGCATGTCCACCTCTGGCCGAGTCCATTACTGGCTATGGGCGATGGGCATTACAAACGGCTTGGGAAATTGTAAAAGAGAAGGAAATGCATCCAATTTACGGCGACACCGACTCGATCTTTTTAGACAATCCGTCGCCTATACAGGTGCAAGCGTTAATCGACACAGTTAAGAAAAGGTTGAATCTCGACTTGGCTCTAGAGAAGCAGTACACCATCTGCGTGTTGCCAAAGGCTAAAAAAGCGTATTTCGGCATAACAACCGACGGAACCTCCGACTTGAAAGGTTTAACGGCAATAAAATCTAATGCGCCTAAATTCGTTCAAAACGTTTTTCGAGACTGTGTTGAAGTGCTTAGCCACGTAAAGAACATGAAAGAATACGCTAAGGCAAAGAAGAAAGTTGCCGCTGTTGTTCATGACGCGATTAAGAAACTTCAGAGACGCGAAGTCAACCTTGGAGACCTAATCTATTCGGTTCAGCTCTACTACGACCCCAATGAAAGAACTAGCGCAACGAATGTTATGCCCCAACCATACCAATGTGCTTTACAGCTCATCGATACCGGTGAAAAGCTGGACCGGCGAGACACTGTTCATTTCATAAAAGTTAAACCTTTCAACTACAAAGGCAAAACATTTACAGTAAAGCCTGTAGGACATATAAGGAGTTTGGCTGAAGTCAACGTGGATGACTATATCCGCAACCTAAATACAGCCCTTGAGCAAACTTTTGAACCCATGGGCATAGAATTGAAGAAAGAAGTTAAACTAACTGAATGGTTTAAAGCTTAAACGTCTGTTTTGCCTTCAAAATTCCATGCATGAGCTGTATACTTTTGCTTTTCCAGTTTTTCAGCCAATTCCAGTTCATAATCTGTCAGATTTGCCTCTACGAGTTTTATTTCAATTGCCTTTTCAAAACCTTCAATTAAAGCTTGGTAGACGCGGTCAACCGATAAGCGACCGCCTAACTCGTCTTCAACCGACGTGATCTTCCGCTTGGCAATACTCAGCAAATCGATGCAAGCCTCTCGCCATGGAACTTTGAGAAAAGTGAACATTTTCTCCAAGTCGACGTTCAACAAAAGCGTACCATGCTGAAGAATTACACCTCTCTTGTGGGCTTGAGCACTTCCTGAAATCTTCCGCCCCCCAACTGTTATGTTAGGACACTGCTTAACATTACCCGCGGTGTATTCAGCGTTGACTCCTAAAATGTAGACGGCTTCAATCAACCCGTTACAAATGCAACTGTAAGCTTCAGCGACATCGTCTGTCCCCAAATCTTCTCGTCTTACGATAACGCTGTAGGTAACCTCATCTTCAGAGTCATGGTAAACTGCACCGCCGCCTGATATCCGTCTAACCACATCAACGCCGTGTGCTCTGCAATTCTCTAAATGAACCTCGTTATTGATGTTTTGGAAACGCCCAATAGACACCGCTGAAGGATTCCAACGATAAAAACGTAGAGTATTAGGAGTTTTCTCTTGTATTCTTGCGCGCAGTATGGCCTCGTCAATCGCCATATTAGCAAAAGCATTGTATGTTTCAGGTTTGAGCAAGCGCCAAATAGGCATTTCAGGGTCAACGCTCTCTTGGATATTGAAGCGATGGATATAAATGTGAACGAGATAATTTCTGGTTTGCTGATTTATGATGAGCGCTGAGGCTGTGATTAGTCGAGAACTATTAGAGGCTATTCTAGAAAACGCCCTGAGCGTATACCCTAGAGAAACAATTCTTCTTCTGCGAGGCAAAGTTAAGAAAGGTAGAATTGAAATAACCGATTTTGTAATGCCGCCGATGGCTACTCATGGAAAAGGATTTTCAAGCTTTCCAATGTATATGCTTCCGATGGATTTTTCTCTGGTGGGAAGTGTCCACTCGCATCCTTCCGGCACGGCAAAGCCTTCCGTCGAAGACTTGAACCATTCTTTCGGCAAAATAATGATGATTGTAACGTATCCCTTCGGCGGAAGAGAAAACGTGGCAGTTTACAAGCGTTCAGGAGAAGAAGTTGCTCTAAGACTGACTTGAGAGAGGGTTATTGGCTAGATGAAATTAGAGACAATTTCAAAAGAAACTGCTAGACGATTTCTTGTCTCTAGGCAAGGTTTTCACCAATATCAGGGTAAAGATGGAACGTTACAGGCAATAAAGAAGCTGGAATGTATCCAGATAGATCCGGTGCAAGTTGTTCACCGCAATCACCACTTAGTTCTACATAATAGAGCAAGCGACTATGAACTCTCATTTTTGGACACGTTGCTCTATGAAGACAGAGCGGTTTTTGAATATTGGTGCAACGAAAAATCAATAATTCCCGTAGAAGAGTTTCGATACTTTAGCTATCATATGCATCATTGTATGGAGTTTCATTCTCCTTTCTATGAACGACTGAAAGCCAAGAAAGAAGAATTCGAAGAAGCCACTCGAAAAGTATTATCGGCGATCGAAGCCGGTGGTCCGAGGTGTGCGATAGATTTCAAAGAAGACGTAGGTAGCAAAATAGCTAACCGTGTGTTAAACTTGCTCTGGGACAGCGGTAAGGTGATGATTCACCACGTTGAGGGAAACCGTCGACACTACGATTTGACCGAGCGTATTTTGCCTAAAGGCTTGGATACAACCATGCCTAGCAGAGAAGAATACGACCAGTTTATGGTAGAGAAGTACATGAGGGCTTACGGTTTAGTTGACGTGCGTGATTGGCGATTCGGATGGCTTCCTTTGAAGAGTGCCCAGCGTAAAGCGCTAGTTCGAAAATTGACCAACGCAGGTAAACTATGCCCAATAAAAATAGAAGGTGTGAAGCAGGTCTATTACATTTTAGAAAAATCGCTAAGCACTCTTGAAGCTGCAGAAAACTTTCGAGTTGAAAATAGAGTGTATTTTGTAGCTCCTTTAGATAATTTGATCTGGAATCGAAAGATGGTTTCTGACCTCTTTGATTTTGCTTATGCGTGGGAGATCTATAAGGTTCCTGAAAAGAGGCAGTATGGCTATTACGTTATGCCCATTCTGTATGGCACAAAATTTGTTGGAAGATTAGATCCTAAACTGGACAGAAGAAATAAAACATTGATTATTAACTCTCTACTTCTAGAAAAAGACTGTATAAAGGAGGAGCTTGTTGTCGAATTGGTTGTGGCGTTGAGAAAATTCCTTTATTTTCATAACGCTTCTCAGGTCAAAATATTAAAGGTCACTCCGAAGAAACTGAAAAACATTCTACTAGTTGAATTGAACCAGCCTGCAAAACAGTGTTCTTAGTGATACGCTGTACCTAGATTTGGAGATATATTCATTGAAATTCTTTGTGTGACTGTTTAAATATGAGAAATGTGGTTTATCGTAGGAGGATTTGGAAGTATGGGTTCAAAGTCGCCGAAAGGCGAATTTGCTGCAAGACGGCTAGTGAAGAAAAGGCAGAAGCTCCGCTGGAGCGATCGCTACTATAAACGGCGGATGCTTGGATTAGACGTGAAAGCTGATCCATTGCAGGGTGCACCTATGGCACGAGGAATAGTGCTAGAGAAAGTCGGTGTAGAAAGCAAACAACCCAACAGCGCTATCAGGAAATGTGTAAGAACTCAGTTGATCAAAAATGGCAGATCTATAACTGCCTTTTTGCCCGGCGACGGAGCCCTAAATCTGGTAGATGAACATGACGAAGTGATAGTGGAAGGCATCGGTGGCTCACGAGGAGGAGCGATGGGAGACATTCCAGGCGTGAGATGGAAGGTCATCACAGTTAACGGTGTGTCTTTGAAAGAACTTGTCTACGGGAGAAAGCAAAAGCCAATGCGATAGAAAGGTGTAGGAAATGAGTAAACAGACAACAGAGGAGATAAGACTTTTCGGCAAATGGGGTTTTCAAGGAATCGAAGTAAAAGACGTCGGTATAAAGAAATATGTTTCTCTCTCGCCAGTTTTTGTTCCTCACAGCATGGGCAGGCATGAACACCACAGGTTCCACAAAGCCGAGGTCAACATTGTCGAAAGATTCATAAACAATTTGATGAGACCTGGAAAACACGCGGGTAAGAAAGCAAGAGCCATAAATACGGTGAAAAACGCTTTTGAAATTATTCATTTGCGGACGGGAACTAATCCCGTTGAAGTTTTGGTTAAGGCCGTTGAGAACTCTGCTCCCTGCGAAGACACAACCAGGATTAGCTACGGCGGTGTTGCGTATCACATGGCTGTTGACATTTCGCCCCAGAGAAGAGTGGATCTAGCTCTTCGCCTATTATCCGAAGGAGCGCGAAAGTCGACTTTTGGCAATCCTCGCACGTTGGAAGAAACCATAGCAGAAGAACTGATCCTAGCCGCAAACAACGATATAAAAAGCTATGCGGTGTCTAAGCGCAACGAAATGGAAAGAATCGCGATGTCTTCGAGATAGGTTATTTTAAATGCATTTCGACAACGTCTTTGTCGCCTAAAACAAACGATAATCCTACTTTCTGGGGACTAAACGCAAGCCTCTGAGACCAAACCCGAGCGTAGGAAAAACGCTTGTAAAAATCGCTGTGAATTTGCTTCGCCAAATCTTCGACTTTACAGTCTCTCTTTAGTATAAAAGGCATGTGAGAAGGCTCCTTACTACCGGGTTCCTTGGTATAAACGCGCATTATTTCAAGCGACTCAAACAAATCGGCCCCAATATTTTGTAACCCAAATCCTGTGTGACAGGATGTTGGAACTATTTTCAAGAGGCCATCGACGAACTTTGACAATTCGCCTAGTTTCCCTGCCGCATCTTTAACGTCATATTTGTTAGCCACTATAATGGCTGGACGGAAAACAACGCTCTCAAAAACGGAGTCTTCTACATCTTCAATCGATGCATTGCCGTGTATTTTCACAATTGCGTTAGAAATTCCATAGCTTTTCAGCAGTTTCGCCACATCTTTAAGGGTGCAGTCAACGAGGTTACCTATCACAAAGATTCTTAAACCCACACCCATGTGTTTTCTCTCTATTTCTACGCGGGCACCGGGCTTTTTGACGAGAATTCGAGCATTTTCAAGCTCGGTCAAGATAAGAGAAAGCTGTCGACAAGGATTTCTAATTAGATCAACCATCAGGATTAAACCGTCACCATTCCTTGCTAAAGCTAATGTTTGTTGACCCCAAGTTTTTCCTTCGGAAGCTCCTTTGATGATCGCGGGGGCTTCGACTATTTGGAATTGGATGTCTTCGAATGGAAGCATACCCGGAACAGGTTCAAGCGTTGTGAAAGGATAGTCTGAGATTTCAACTTTCGCGTTTGTGAGAGAGGCTAAAAGGCTACTACGTCCCACTTTGGTTTGTCCTAAAATGACGATTTGGGCAGCGCCTTCCTTTTCGATAAAAAACCTAGATCCTCGAGCACCTGTCTTTCTACGTTTTTCTTCTTCGATCCCTCTTCGCAGGGTAGCCATTTTTGTTTTGATTTGAGCTCGAAGTTTTTCGGTGCCTTTGTGCTTAGGAACCAAGCTGAGAAATTCTTGCAAAAGCTGAAGCTTCTCTTTAGGATTTCTGGCTGCTGAAGCTTCGTCCCATTTTTTCTTGGCCTCTGCAGGCAGGTTAGTGGGCATATAGCTTGGCTCCTCCGAACTGAAGAGGTAAACTAGCATTCTATGTATTGAAAGCTTCTGTAATAGTTTATGCTATAGTACAGAGTCTTTGACGGCATCACAGTATCATCGAGAAAGTAAACTTAATATTGCCGAAAGAACAGTGATGTAAACCGAATTTCACCAAAAATTAGAGGAAAAACAAAAATAATGGAGAAGAAAAACATGAGCAAGTCAGAGAAACCGCATCTAAACCTAATAATCATCGGTCACGTTGACCATGGAAAATCTACCACCACTGGACACTTGCTATACAAAGCTGGAGCCATCGACGAACGAGTAGTGAAATCGTTCGAAGAAGAAGCAAAAAAGATCGGTAAAGAAAGTTTCAAGTTCGCGTGGGTTCTTGACAACTTGAAAGAAGAACGAGAACGAGGCTTAACCATTGACCTTAGATTTCTCAGATTCGAAACGCCGAAATATTTCTTCACAGTCATCGACTCGCCAGGCCACCGCGACTTCGTCAAAAACATGGTTACGGGCGCCAGCCAAGCAGACGCCGCAATACTATTTGTCTCGGCTAAGAGAGGCGAATTCGAAGCCGGCATAGGCCCAGGTGGACAAACCAGAGAGCATGCCTTCCTAGCTTTTACGCTAGGATGCCATCAGCTAATCGTAGCCATCAACAAGATGGACGACTCCACTGTGGATTGGAGCCAAGAGCGCTATGAAGAACTCAAAAACGAAATTGGCCGCATGCTTAAGATGATTGGCTTCAAGGTTGACAAGATTCCATTCGTCCCGGTGTCCGGCTGGACAGGAGACAATCTAGTGGAAAAAAGCGACAAAATGCCTTGGTACAAAGGACCAACAATATTCGAGGCTTTAGACGCCTTTGAAGTTCCCCCGAAACCGCTTGAGAAACCTTTACGCATACCGGTACAAGACATCTACACGATTACTGGTATAGGCGCCGTGCCGGTTGGCCGCGTTGAAACAGGCGTTCTAAAGGAAGGTGATGCTGTTATCTTTATGCCGGGAAACGTCAAGGGCGAAGTTAAATCGATGGAAACTCACCACAGTAGAGTTCCCAAAGCCGAGCCTGGAGACAATATAGGCTTCAACGTCAGAGGCATATCAAAAAACGATGTCCGCCGTGGAGACGTGTGTGGGCATCCAGACAATCCTCCAAGCGTTGCCAAAGAATTCACTGGACAAATCATAGTGATTTACCATCCCACCGCAGTTGCGGCTGGTTACACGCCTGTCCTTCACTATCACACAGGTCAGGTAGCGTGTCGATTTACGGAGCTTATTAAGAAGATTGACCCACGAACGGGCCAAACTGTAGAGGAAAAACCAACATTTCTGAAAACTGGAGACGGTGCCCTGGTGCGAATGGAGCCTCTGCACCCCATCGCTGTAGAAACGTACACCGATTTTCCAGAGCTTGGACGGTTTGCTGTGCGAGACATGGGCACCACTGTTGCCGCAGGTGTGATCAAAGAAATTACGAAGAAAGGGCCTTAACCCTACATATCTTCCCTTTTTTTCTCTTTTGGGCAAGTGCCTCTCTCAACGTTTTATTAACGAGTAAACACATTTTCTACTGTTATTTACGGTTGAGTGGAGAGATTGTCTGGAACTGAAACTTTGATGCCTTACATTAAGGAGTCAGGGAAAGAACAGCGGCCTGTAATCATAGTTGATAGCCATGAAGCAAGCAGTGCGAAAAAGATTGTTACGGCTTTAATGGAGCGTGGAGCTGAGATTAAAAAACGTCCGTTGTCTAAAGGGGACTACATTCTTTCGGACAGGTGTGCTGTGGAGCGAAAAACAGTTCACGACTTTGTTTACACACTTACTCGTCGCTATCTATTCGATCAACTTTTTGGACTAAAGGAGATTTATTCTACCGCGATCATCCTTATCGAAGGGTATATGCCAATAATTTACAAGTTCACCCGTCTCAACCCGTCTGCGGTTTGGGGCGCCATGTTTGCCTTGGCAAAACAGGGAATCGCGTTAGTTCACACCACAAACCAAAAAGAATCAGTGGACTTTCTGTACACCGCCGCTAAGCAAGAGCAAATAGTTGAAAAACGGATTCCTGTTGTGCACGCTGCTAAGAAAACCGAAACGCTGACCGACGCTCAACTGTACTTCATTGCAAGCCTTCCAAACATTGGTCGAGAAAAAGCGTCGGCGATCCTCAAGTCCTACCAGACTCCTATCAACGCTTTGATCAACGTGGACGATTGGACAAGAGAAGTACGCGGCCTCGGGCCAATAATAACCAAGAAGGTGAAAAAAGTGTTACATACCCCTTTCAAGGAGTAGAAATGGGTTGGACATCGAAGTCGTGCCCACAAAGAAAGTTGTTGTTTTGGGCCTCGACAAACGTTCGTCGGAAGATCTTATTTGGTGCGCATCAACATTTAACATAAACCGCCTGTTTTGGATAAATGGCTACCTCATATGTGCCGAGGTTTACGAGAAAGCATTCGAACATGAAATAGCTAAACGGGAGTTCCCCATCAACCAAGTGTGTTACACAGAATTCCCCGCATACAAGAAATTTTACGAAGTGGAAAAAGGCATCCATCTTCCAATAGTTAATGTCACTGGAGTCAAAATTTTCACATGTCTGCTACAAGCCATTCTCAAAGACGATGAGAACTGCAAGTCTCCATCGAAGCATCCTGTTTAATCCAAAGCTTATATTTGCGAACCACCATTGCTGTATGCGCAAAATCATTAAACCTTATAAATAGGAGATGTTGAATAAATTCTGCAACACAAAAAGGGTGAAGGCTAATGTCCAAACCATTCTACGTAAAATTTGAAATTCCGAAAGAACTTGCAGATGCGGCCTATGAAGCCCTGCAAATCGCAAATCAAACTGGACAAGTTAGAAAAGGAACAAACGAAACGACAAAAGCTATAGAACGTGGTATAGCAAAACTGGTAGTCATAGCAGAAGACGTCGAACCCCCAGAAGTGGTTGCCCATCTTCCCATCCTTTGCGAAGAGAGAAAAATCCCATACACATTTGTTCCAGCAAAAGAAAAATTGGGCTCGGCAGTGGGCATAGATGTACCATCAGCATCCGCATGTATAGTAAAAGAAGGCGAAGCTGGAAATCTTCTCAAAGAGATAATTAGTCGAATCGAGGAACTCAAACGAGGCAAGCAGTAAGATGGGACAAAAAGAAGAGACAGAAAAAGCCGGAGAGCTAGAACACATTCCGGCAGAAGTCATACAAGTGATCGGCCGCACAGGCGCCACCGGTGAAATCATACAAGTGCGAGTGCGCATTTTGGAAGGAAAAGACAAAGGACGCATAATCACACGAAACGTTAAAGGTCCTGTTCGAGCAGAAGATATCTTAATGCTGAGAGAAACAGAGAGAGAGGCAAGGAAACTAAGGTAGATAACACGTAAGTGGAGGCGAAAAGCATTTGCCGAAATCAAGACCATGCTCCTTCTGCGGTCACGAGTTCCAGCAAGGCAGGGGTCAAATGTACGTTAGAAACGACGGCACCCTATTTTGGTTCTGCTCCAGTAAATGCCGTAAAAGCAGTCTAAAGCTAGGAAGAGACCCAAGAAAACTGAGATGGACGAAATATTACGGAAAAGAAGAAAAAGGCAAAGCCTAAACTTCAAACGGTCGTCGGCACGTTCGGGAGGAAGTGGACTACTTTTGCCCAAAGTTCTTCATTATAAACGCAGCCTATGTCAGGCCAATTCAAGTCACCGTTAAAGTAGCTGTACGAACGAGCGCGGCAGCCTCCGCATATATACTTGTCCTCACAGCTTCCGCACCCAACATAGCGACCTCCTATTTTATAGGACTTCAAATTTTCTCTGGTTCTGAGTTTCCAAAACATTTCGTCGTGGTCCCATATCTCTTCAAGGTTATCTCGTAGGATGTTGCCGCGGACAGTGTTCTGGTTGGAGGCGAAGAAGACGCATGGTTTTATGTCGCCGTTTGGCTCTAAGCACATGTATAGTCTTCCAGCCCCGCATCCTCCTACAAAGTTTGCTATTTTTTCCACGCCTTTCATGGCTGCGTAATGGGCCGAAACAGCAAATTTTTGTCTTTTTTCTTTGGCTATTTTTTTGACTACACTTGCGTATTGGGGACAAGTGCTGAAGAATCGATCTACTCTTATATTGCTGTGTCCACTTTCTTCTTCTCTTTTCGCTTGAATAGAGAGGTTAACGATTTTTTTCCCAAGCATTTCCAAAATCGAAAACCGTTCTTGAGGAGTTAAATCCAATTCAACGTGAGCTTTAGCCCTTCCAGTGGGGATGTAGTTGAAATGCATAAAACGGACGCCTAGCCTATCGGCAAGGTCAATTATTTTCTCTACTTCGCAGATATTCTCCTTCTGCACAGTAGTGGCGATACAGGTGTCAAGCCCCTCTTCAAGACTGTTTCGTATTCCCTTCATGGTTTTTTCGAAGCAACCAGATACCTGCCTTAACCCTTCATGAACCTCTTTGGAGGCGCCGTCAAGACTTATTTCAACATAATCTACGCCGACAGTTTTCAGATGCTTTACATTATCTTTTGTAAGTAAAGTTCCGTTTGTAGCGATGCTTAGATAAGGAACGCTTTTTTTAGCGTAGGCTGCAACTTCGAAAAAATCTCGGCGCATCAACGGTTCGCCACCCGAGAAAGAAAGGGCTGGAAGCCCTACTGACGCTACTTTTGACAGATTATCCAACGCGAGAAATGCTTCCTCGGTGGACATTTCGGGTTTACGTGTTCCTGCATCTTGGTAGCAGTGTTTGCATTTCAGGTTGCAGGTATGTGTGAAGTTCCAGACAACTTCAAATGGGCCGCAGGGAGTGAAGGGGATTCGAATGCCATATTTTTCGATTCCTCTCATCATCATAACGAAGCCTTTCAGCCATGCTTTGCCGTATTTTGGGTTGAGAAACTGGGCTTTCATGAATTTCTTATCGACTCGCATTATTCTGCTAGCTGCTTCGTAAAGGGGCTTTGCTACCTTGTTGTTTAGTCTGCTACATTCCTCGCACAATTTAAGATTGTTGTCGCCTAGAAAGTGCCTTAAAGAGTTAACCATTAGATTTCCGTCTTTTTCACATTCAATGTCAAACTTTGGAATTACCGTTTTCAAAGTGGGATTTATCACTGTGGAGAGCAGGTGATTTTCAATGGGCTCGAAGTGCATATTTCCCCAACCTATGGAGAAGAGCCATAGTTTTCTCTTCAAGTCTAATTACATTAAAGCTTATCCCTAGAAACAACATTAAGCAAAACTGTTTATATCAAAGGCTTGGCATTTTTATGGAGTCATAAAACTAGATCTACTAATAATAATAAGTGTTGGGGGAAAACAGCGTGCCTGTAAGGCAGCCTATAGTTTGCGTGCTGGGACATGTCGACACTGGAAAGACCCTTTTGTTAGATGAAATTAGAAAAAGCAGTGTCCAAGCACGCGAAGTAGGCGGTATAACCCAACACATTGGCGCAAGTTTTTTCCCTCTCGACACGCTCATGGAAGTATGTGGGCCGCTGCTAACCAGTCTGAAAGGGAAAATTCAGATCCCCGGTCTTCTAGTAATTGATACTCCCGGGCACGAAGCCTTTGCCAACCTCAGAAAGCGAGGCGGGGGAGCCGCCGATATTGCTGTTTTAGTAGTCGACGTGTTGAAAGGCTTTGAGGCTCAGACCTACGAGTCTTTAGAGATTCTTAAGGTGAGAAAAACTCCCTTTTTAGTCGCCGTAAACAAAATTGACCGTATATCTGGATGGAAATCTAAGGCGAAAAAGCCTTTTTTTGAATCATATCAGGCACAAGATTCTTCCGTACGAGAAGACTTGGACAACCGCCTCTACTCAATAATCGGGGCATTCTCCACACTAGGTTTTCAATCTGAACGTTTCGACCATATTAAAGACTTTACACGAACGGTTGCCCTAGTGCCCGTCAGCGCAAAAACCGGTGAAGGAATTCCAGAGCTCATTTCGGTTCTTGTAGGGTTGACCCAGCAGTACCTTAAAACTCGGTTGCAAACAACAAGAGGCCCTGGAAAGGGAACAGTGTTAGAGGTCAAAGAGGAAGCTGGACTCGGGATAACTTTGAACGCCATAATCTACGATGGGATGCTTCGGAAAGGGGACACAATCGTGGTGGGAGCGAAAGAAAAGCCAATTGTAACTAAGACTCGCGCTGTTCTTTTGCCTAAACCTTTAGATGAAATTAGAGATCCGCGAGACAAGTTTTCTTCTGTAGACACGGTATCAGCCGCTGCAGGGATAAAAATAGTTGCTCCAGAATTAGATTCAGCTTTAGCGGGAGCGCCGTTGTACGTGGCGCCTTCGGAAGACCAAATTGAGAAACTTGTAAAGCTGGTCTCTGAAGAAGTTGAGAAAGCCAAGATTGAAACCGATATAGACGGAGTTGTGCTAAAAACCGACGCCTTAGGCTCTTTAGAAGCCATTGCGGAGAGTTTAAAACGTGAAAATGTCCCTGTAAGACTGGCAGACGTCGGTGACGTGTCAAAACGCGACGTGGTAGAGGCTAACGTAGTAAAGGAGCATGAACCGTTTTACGGAGCGATTTTAGCATTCAACGTAAAAGTATTACCTGATGCCGAGGAAGAGGCTAGAGACCGAGGTGTCAAAATTTTTCAACACACCGTTATTTACCACTTGATCGACGAATATGTAACTTGGATGAAAAGTGAACGAGACACCTTGGCCTTGAAAGAGTTTGACCTGCTCATTAAGCCTGGTAAGATTAAGATATTGCCAGGATATGTTTTCAGAAAAGCCAAACCAGCCGTGGTGGGAGTGAAAGTTCTAGCAGGGCGGATAAAGCCAAAGATTACATTAATCAGAGAAGATGGAGAAGACGTGGGAGACGTTATGCAAATACAAGACAAAGGAAAATCTGTCTCAGAGGCAGTAGCTGAAGCAGAAGTAGCCGTTTCAATAGACAAACCTGTTGTCGGGCGCCACATCTACGAAAACGATGTTCTATATACTCGTGTCCCAGAAGCCCACGCCAAAACTCTATTAACAAAATTTAGAGACCACTTGGCTGCCGAAGAACTTGAAGTTTTAAACGAGTATGTCGAGTTGATGCGAAAGAAAACTCCTTTCTGGGCTGCGTAAACATCAGACAAGTGAAGTAGTGATCGGGACTTCGTTTTTAATTGACTAATGCGCTTCAAAGACTTTGCATCTGCTGAGAACCTCTTCAAAACTCTCTCTATTTTTCATCTTCTTATAAATCCGCAACGAATCCACTAAACTATGTACATCTATGTCTAATTTTCTCTGAACTGTTTCAGCAACCGAACTTCTCACGAAGAGATATTGACAAATCGAAGTAACGTTAGAGACCCTTCTTGAAACGCTGGCAGATTCGAAATCCACAATGCAAGGTGTGTCATCAGGTTTTATTATTATGTGCTTCGGCGCGTTGCTCAACTCACCATGATCCAATCCGGCTTGATCCAATCTCCAAGCCTGCTCCAAAACCGAACGTAAAACGCTACCTAGCATTTCCTTTGCCCCTTTCCCTTTTACCGTTTTTATCCACTCTGGAAGCAAGACACCTTCAACATATTCCATCAAAAGAAAATTCGGAGTGAAATCAAAAAGACGAGTTCCAATACCTATCTTATTTGCTTTCTTGAGGAAATGTGCTTCTCGCCGCATTGTCGCTCTATCTGCATCGGTTCTACGAATTTTCAAAGCAACTTTTTCGTTTTCTCTGTAGGCCACAACTACCAAGCCAACGCATCCTTTTCCTAATATTGGAATGTTGTAAACGCTTTTCTGTCCAGTAAACTCGACCGCTTCAACGTGTAATCTCGCCAATTCTCGTAAGCGACGTTGGAAATCTTCTCTTTTGTATATGGGGTAACATATTACGCGTCTGTACTTTTCCTCTTTGAGCCTTTCTAGAGCGATTTTCTCTCTTTTCAAACGGTTACCTCTATTTCAAACGGCTTATCAATTCTGCTTTTCATGAGGATAGCTAGTTTAGGTTTCCGCAGGCTTCATTTCTTCTTCTCGGAGTTCTCTTTTGAGAACTTTACCCACCAACGTCATTGGTAGTTCGGTTCGAAATTCTACTTCTCTTATAGCCTTATAGGATGCAACCCTTTCATTAACAAAGTCCACGATTTCTTTTTTTGTTGCTGAAGTTCCCTCTCTCAACACAACGAAGGCCTTAGGAATCTCACCTGCAACAGAATCTGGTTTGCCGACTACGCCGCAAAGTTTCACGGCTGGATGTTCATATAATGTATCTTCAAGTTCTCGGGGATAAACACTGTAACCTTTGTATTTGATGAGGTCCTTTTTTCGATCTGTGACGTAGAAGTATCCATCTTCATCCATCTTTCCGACATCACCCGTGTAAAGCCATTCGCCCTTGAGAACTGTGGTTGTTTCTTCTGGCATTCTCCAATAGCCTTTCATTACTTGAGGCCCCTTAACCACTACTTCGCCGATTTCACCTGTTTCGAGCTCTCTTTTCCCTGTTTTTACGTCCACAATTTTGGCATCAGTGTCTGGCCACGGTAAACCTATAGATCCTACTTTAACGGTTTTCATGGTTCTGTCCAAAGGATTACAATGGGTAACTGGAGAAGCTTCTGTTAGTCCGTAGCCTTCGACTAGAACGCCGCCAGTGACTTCCATGAATTTTTTTTGAACTTCTGGCGAAAGAGGAGCCGAGCCTGATATGCAGAAGCGGACAGAAGTGCAGTCGTACTTGTTTAGGTTGGGCTTGTTTACCAGCATCGAATATATGGTGGGGGCGCCGCAAAACACTGTAACTCTATGTTCTTGGATGGCTTTTAAGGTGCTCACAGAGTCAAAGCGTGGAAGCATAACCATTTTTCCAGCCAGATATATTGGGGCGTTCATTCCCGTGGTCAACCCATAAATGTGAAATAGCGGCAGCACAACTAGAAAAGTTTCCTTGCCTTCGGCGCTTCCTAGCCATGCGGCACACATAAGGGCGTTTGAAACTAGGTTCATGTGGGTTAGCATGGCACCTTTGGCAGTTCCGGTTGTGCCGCCAGTATATTGAAGTGTGACCAAATCTTCTTCAGGTTTGATGGCAACTTTTGGCGGGTTCGGCTCGTATTTGTTTAGAAGGTGATGGAACAAATGGACATGAGATGATCGTTTGATTTTGCGTGAAGGAATTTTTTTGAATAGTGATCCGAGTATAGCTTTGCTTTTGGGTATGTACTCTTTCAAATTTGCCACGATTACTCTTTTCAGCGAGGTTGTCTTCCATGTTTTTTCTACAATGGGATAAAGCAGGTCTAGAGCCACCAGGGTTTGGGCTTTCGAATCGCACAGTTGGTGTTTCACTTCTCGTTCTTTGTACAGTGGGCTTATGCATGTGGTGATTGCGCCGAGTTTTATCGCTCCGTAATAGGAGATTATGAATTGAGGGATGTTCGGCAGAAAAAGGGCGACTTTTTCGCCCTTCTTTACGCCGAAATCGTGGAGAGCCGCTGCAAAGCTGTCAGCGGCTAAATTTAGTTCTTTATAGGTGATTTTTTTGTCAAAATACGTTATCGCCACATTATTAGGGTATTTTTCGGCGGTCTTCTCGAGGAAGTTAAAAAGCGGAACTTTTGGATATTTGAGATTTTTTGGGACTGATTTGGGCCAATGTTTGAACCATGATTTTTGTAGTTTCTCCACTTTTTTCCGGTTCTTTTTCGCAGGCATAATTAGTCCTGCTTTTAAGATAAAAGTTGTTGAGATAATAGTTTTTCTGCGTTTGGGTTATTTTTCGAATTGATGATCTGGTGATGCGAGGCTTGGACGAGTTGATTGCATGGCTGAAATTGAAAGCTGATTTATAGCGAGGGTGCGGGCAGCTGTCACTAAAGGGGAACGAATTCGTATGTTGGTTGGCCTTCGGCTGTGACTTTGGCTGCTAGTTTAGCTTTCATGCCAATTGTGATTTCTGACGTTTTAAATCCTGTTAACCATGCAAGCACTTTTATGCCTTCTTTTAGTTTCCCAATTGCAACAGTGTAGGGTTTATTCTGCTGGAAAGAGGAGGGTCGAATCACTATGTGTGTAAATGTTTCGATCTCTGCTTCGTTGCCAAGCTCGATCCATCGCATTTTTGATGATAGGCAAGTTGGACAATCAGCAACCGGTGGAAATTGTAGTTCTTCGCATTTTGCGCATTTTGTCGCGTAGATTTTTCCTTGTTTTAACCCTTCCCAGAACTTTAAAGTCTTGTTTATAGGTATGTCTTGCACGATTTTTACTTCTCTCGACTTCATTGAAGGCATAGACGACATCTAATCATCTCCTCAATATTGTCACATAACAATAGTGGCCTGTGCCACCTATGTTGTGGGCTAGTGCAATGTAATTTTTCAGTGGAACCTGTCTTCCTTTTTCAACGGCTTCTTCTTTGAGTTGTTTGGCTAGTTCGTATATCATTGAGCATCCAGTTGTGCCTATTGGGTGGCCTTTCGCCTTTAAGCCACCGTCCACATTCACGGGTGTTTTTCCACCTATCTCGGTTTGTCCTTCGCGGATGAGTTTGGCACCTTCGCCTTTTTTGCATAGTCCAATGTCTTCGTAGGCCATTATCTCTGCTATGGTGAAGCAGTCGTGGACTTCGGCAACATCGATTTGGCGGGGGGTGACTCCAGCGCGTCTATACGCTCTTCGGGCAGCATATACACTTGCCTCCAATCCTACGTAATCAGGTCTCTTACTCAAGTTTGCTGTTCCTGAAGAGTGTCCTATTCCAGCGACCCACACCGGAGAGTCAATCTTTAATTCTTTGACTTTCTCTTCTGAAGCGAGAATTATGGAAGTCGATCCGTCAGTTACTGGACAACAGTCCAAAAGTTTTAGAGGTGACGCTATAACCATAGAAGACAACACATCATCGACGGTTATCTTGTTCTGAAGGTGAGCAACAGGGTTAATTGCGGCATATTTATGGTTCTTAACTGCCACCAACGCCAAGTCTTCTTCGGTGGTTCCAAATCTAGCCATATGAGCATTGGCATATAACGCGTAGTACGCAGGAAATGTTAGGCCGAAATTGTGGAACTCCCAAAAATAGTGACCCGCTCTTCCAATCCACTCCATGGCCGTCAAGGTGTCAATTTGCCTCATCTTTTCCAAGCCCACTGCCATCGTTAGTTCAGCTTCACCGCTGGCGATAGCCAAATAGGCGTTGAAAAAGGCCGCGCTTCCGCTTGCACATGCCGCTTCACAACGGGTTAGACCAGTTTTCGTCAAACCGCAATACTCGGCTATCACCACTGCAGGTATCAGTTCCTCATAAAATGCTCCAGCACCGGCGGTTCCTAAAGCCATGAACTCGACGTCTTTTCCGGTTACGCCGGCATCTATTAGAGAGGGTTTTACAGCTTCGAAGGCTAGCTCCGAAACGTTCACGTCATTTCTGTTGCCGAACTTTGAGGTGCCAGCTCCTATAATCGCCACTTTTTTCATAGCAGCCACTCTGCCTTAAAGAGGAGAAGAGAGGGTATTGTATTTACTTTCCTTTGAATTCTGCTTTCCTTCTTGACATGAAGGCTTCGACGCCTTCTTTAAGATCGTCTGTGGAAAAGGTCAATCCCATCAAGCCTGATTCTAATCGCAATCCCACCTCCAGCGGCACCTGCGTTCCGAAGTTTAACGCATGTTTTGCATATTTCAAAGCTATAGGCGGACCTTCTGAGAGCTTCTTAGCTAACTCTCTAACTTCGCTTGTGAGCTTGTCAAAATGCACCACTCTGTTCACTAAGCCTATTTTCAATGCTTCTTCAGCTTTCAACTTGTTTCCCAGCATCACCATTTCTTTAGCTTGGGCTAAACCTACAGTTCTCACAAGCCTTTGTGTCCCTCCCCAGCCGGGAATAAGCCCTAGAGTTATTTCTGGGCTCCCAAGCTCTGCATGTTCAGCAGCTACTCTAAAGTCGCATGCTAGAGCCAACTCTAAGCCGCCGCCTAACGCGAAGCCGTTTATCGAAGCTATGACCGGCTTGGACATTTTCTCGATTCTAGCGAAGACTTCTTGACCAATCCTTGAGAATTCCTCAGCTTTCACTGGTGTTGCTTTAGGAAACATGGTTATGTCGGCTCCTGCGCTGAAGGCTCTGTCGCCCTCGCCTGCTATTACTACACATTTGACACTAGGGTCTTTCTCGGCGATGTCAAGCATGTCTGCGAGTTCCTCTAGCAAAACGCTGTTGAAAGCGTTTAACCGGTGTGGCCTGTTGATCACTATCCACAGAATGCTTTCTTCTCTTTCCACCTTGATGGTTTCGTATGCTTTACTCAAAAATTTTCACCACGAGCATGGTTTGACTTTTCGGCATATATTGTTTTTTCATGATTTTCGCTGTTAGAACTTTCGGAGAAGGTATTTGAGCACGGTTAGCTTTTGGATTTCGGTTGTCCCTTCGTAGATTTCGGTTATCTTAGCGTCTCTGTGATATCTTTCGACGCGGTACTCGCCCAAGTATCCGTAGCCTCCTAAAGTTTGTATGGCCAAATCTGTTGTTTCCGTGGCAACTCTGCTTGCATATTGTTTCGCCATCGCCGTGACCATCGGATCCATTTTTCCGGCGTCAATTAGCCATGCGGCTCTGTAGGTGAGCCATCTCGCAGCTTCAATCTTTGTCATGGCTTCGGCTAATCCGCAGCCTATTAGCTCATGTTGTAATATGGGCTGCCCAAAAGCTTCTCTTTGTTTGGAGTATTTGAAGGCTATTTCCCAAGCGCCTTGAGCTATGCCCACTGCTTGAGCGGCTACGCCTACTCTGGTTTTGTCGAAGAATTCCATAGAGTGGTAAAATCCTTTGTTCAGTTCGCCGACAATGTCTTGATCAGTTACTTTGACGTTGTCAAATTTGATTTCTCCGGTTACTGAACATCTGATGCCCATTTTGTTGTTCAGCTTCGCGGTTTCGATTCCTGGAGTGTCTTTGTCGACTACGAAAAGGGTTTCTCCTCGATATGTGGGCCTGATTTTGGTGTCTGTTTGTGTTAGGACAATTATGAAATTGGCTATTGTGGCGTTTGTGATGAAAGTTTTTGTGCCATTTATCCACCATTCGTTTCCGTATTTGATGGCGGTGGTTTCCATGTGTGTTATGTCGCTTCCGCTGACGCTAGGTTCGGTGAATGCGGCTGCCGACAAATAGTCGCCTGTACATATTGGGGACAGATATTTTTCTTTCTGGGTTTCGGTGCCGTTTGTGAGGATGAATTCGCTGCCGAAGCTTCCGCTTGAGATTGCCACGCCTAAGGACGAGTCGGCTCGGCACAGTTCTTCGATGGCTATGCATGTTTCTAGGAGACCGTATCCTTGTCCGCCGTATTTTTCTGGAAAAAATAGGCTGGTGAGTCCGAGTTTGGCGGCTTTCTTGTAAAGCTCCATGGGGTATTCTTCTTTTTTGTCTAGTTCCATGGCGAGTTCGGGTTTGAACTCTTTTTGGCAAAAGTCTCTAACGGCTTTCTTGATGTGTTGTTGGTCTTCTGTTAGTTCAAATTTCATTTGTAAAATCCTCTTCCAGCTTTTTTGCCCGTCCAACCTTTACTGACATAATCTTCTAGTAGTGGACAGGGATTGTACATTTCCGCGTCATATTTTGCGTGTAGTTCTTTAAGCTTGGTAACTATGTTGTCTATGCCCGTTCTGTCTGCATATTCGCATGGACCTGAAGGCCAGTATGTGCCCAGCTTCATTCCGGTGTCGATATCTTCCGGTTTTGCAGTTCCCTCACGGATTAGCCACGCTGCTTCGTTTACGGCTACCGTCCATGATCTGTCGACGTCGTATTCGTCAAGCAGGTTAAAGGGTATTCTCGGTCTGCCTTTGGTCCAGTCGTAGAATCCGACGCCGGTTTTTTGTCCGAACTTGCCCTCTTTTATGAGGGGTTCCACCACTTCTTTGCAGAGTTTAAATCGTTCGCCGTAAGCTTTGTGGAGTATTTTTCCAACTTCGTAGGCTATGTCCAGCCCCACAAAATCGGCGAGTTCGAACCACCCCATGGGGAATCCGCCGGTGTATTTTGCCGAGGCGTCTATGCCTTCTTTTGTTGCTTCCCTTCGGTGGTGAGTCCAGAAAGCCTCGTTGAATACGCTTGCCAAAATTCTGTTTACTATGAATCCGCGTACGTCTTTTTTCACGATTACGGGTGTTTTTCCAAGTTTTTCGGTGAGTTTAACTAGCGTGTCTATCGTCTCAGGGCTTGTGTTTTCTCCTTTCACAATTTCAACCAGTGTCATTAGTTGGGGTGGATTAAAAAAGTGCGTTCCCGCCACTTTGTCTGGACGTTTAGTGGCTTTGCCCATGTTGGTTATGCTTAGTGTCGACGTGTTAGTTGTTAGTATGGCGTGCGGAGGAGCTAGCGAATCCATTGTGGAGAATACTTTTTTCTTCAGTTCCATGTTTTCGGGGACCGCTTCAATTGCTATGTCTATGTTTTTCGCGGCTTTTTCATATTTGGTGGTTGTGATTATTCGTGAAAACGCTGCTGCGGCGTCTTCTTGCCTGATTCTTTTTTTCTCGGCGAATTTGTTTAGGCTCCACTTGATTTTTTCTTTGGCTTTTTGAAGAAGCTCGATGTTCACATCAACTATTGAGACTTCGTGTCCGGCCATTGCGAGGATTTGAGCGATTCCGTGGCCCATCGTTCCAGAGCCTAGAACTGCTGCTTTTCTGATTTTCCCAGATGACAAGAAATGGTTTTCCTCCGCTTGAACTGTTTAATGATGAAGCGAAGCCACAATAAAAGTTTTGGACATAGTTTGGATCGGTTGCCTCGCCGCGTTGCGGAGATTCGGCGCATTTCTCGGATCTCTTTTTGCGCTTGCTGATATCAGCAAGCCACGCGGTTTGTTGTTTTGAAACGATGTAGATATAGTTATCCGAGTTGGAGACCAAGTACGAAGCCTAGGACGAAGCTTCCTGCGAAAGGTAGAACGGATACCATTGCGATGAACCATGGGATTGTTTCGCCTACGAAGCCTAGAAAGTCGGCTACCATTTCCCAGAGTGCTTCGTAGTTTATTGAGATTATGTTGTTTATGCCTAGGTAGAGTAGGAAGATCATGAGGAGTCCTGCTAGAACTACTATGAGTTTGCTTAGCTTTTTAATGGCGTATCCGACTATGAATCCGCCTATTCCGCCTATGCCTAACTGGTAGGCGAGGGGGGGCAAGATGTCGATCAAATGTTTTTCCTCGAGATTTTCATATGAGGGTTTCTGGTTTAAATGGCTATTGCATTTTTGGCATTTTAAAGTCTGTGATTTTCTTTTGCATGCTTCCTTCTTTGAGTGCTACTATGTGTTCAACTACGTCTGAGGGTTTTTGGAAGCTGAGTTTTTGTAGGGCTTTGAATCCCCACTGGGAGCATTTTATGCTTGAGATTACCGAGGCAACTGTGACCGATTTCATCAGGTCTTCGGTTGTGATGTACGTCGCTAGGAATGCTCCATTCCAAGCGTCTCCAGCTCCCGTAGTGTCTATTGTTTTGTTTGTTGGAACGGTTAGTGCGGGGATTATTTGGGGGTCAACGTTGGTTCCGCTTATTATGGCGCCTAATTTTCCCATGGTTACGACTAGTTTTGGGGCTTTTATTTTCTCTAGGGCCATGGAGAGTGAGCTTGTTTGGGTGAGCGTTTTTGCTTCGGATTCGTTGAGCATGAAAAAGTCGACAACTGAGGCGAGTTTGGTGAGTAGTCTTCGGTTTCTTGGTTCTTTCATGTATCCTACCCAAGTGCTGAGGGCTATTTTTGTGGAGGGTGACATCTGTTTGACGCGGTCTACTATTTTGGCAACTTTTGTTGGAGACATCGGTGACAGGTGGATTATGCTTTGTGGTGTCAGTAGTTTTTGCGGAATCTGCACTGTAGCAATTCTTGCACCAGCGTTTATGTGGGCTTCTAGGTAGTTGGCTTCCCAGTTCTTACTGTAGCGTATGTGAAATCTGGTGGTAGGCATGTTGAATTTTTTTATGTATGTGGAGTCTAAGCTGTCGAAGCTGTCTGTGTAGGGAAAGTCTTTTCCTATGGCAGAGACTATTGCTGGTTTGAGGTTTAGCGCTTTCGCGGCGATTGCGGCGTACAATGCGGCTCCGCCTGGCTGGGTTTTTGTTCCGTTGATGTTTTCTATTTTGTCGATTGAAATGTGGCCTATGAAGGTGAGGTTTGGGTGGGGCGGATTTGCGGTTTGTCGGTTCATTTGTAGATTTGTTTCCTGGTGGCGTTAGATTAGATTTGAGTTGTAGTGGTGTGAGTTGATAGGAATTTTTCGAGTTCGTTTTCGGCGTTGTCTGCTCGGATGAATATGGGGACGTTTTCTATGCCTGTGGCTATGTAGCTGGACAGTAGCCATTCGCCTGGTGCGAATTCAAGTGTTTTTTCGAGTATGCTTTGGTCTATCATGAAGGTGCTGCTGACCACGGTGCGGTCGTAGGGGCGGGGTAGTGTACCGACGAAGTAGGTGTGGAGTTGTTGCAGGGCGTTGGTGTTTAGGTAGGCGAGTCTTTGGGTGGCGATACAGGCGCCTAAGCCGTATTTTCTTCCTTGTCTTAGTAGGGTTTCGACTTGTTTGCTGCATTTTTTGTCTATGCCAGTGGAGTTTGTTAGGTCGGGGATGAATTCTTGGGCTTCGTCGAAGACGAGGAGGATGTAGGGTTTGACTTGGAATCTGCGTTTTCTGCGGACGAGGAGATCACGTGTGAGGGTTATGACAAGTTCTTTTATGGTTTGCGGGTCTGATAGGGAGATGCAGACGATTCTTGTTTCGCCTTCTAGGAGGCTACGGATTTTTTCGGCGGCAAGTCCGCCGACTTCTTTGTGTTCTTCTTCTTGTCTCTTCTTTATGGTTTCTTTTAGGGCGTTTCTTGTGGTTGCCCAAGCGTAGAGGCCGCTTTTTTCGTGGACTTTGAATGCTTGGATGGTTTCGAATGCTATGGGTTCTATGTATTCGATGAATTGTTGGTTGATTTCTTGGTTTTCGCTTAGGGCTTGTTGATCTATGTATTCGTGGATGGCGTCGCTGATTTTGTCTATAGCGTTTACGTAGTGGGGTTTGTCGGTGCTGCCCTTTCTTTGAGTTTCGAGTTCTTCTAGGAATTCGCTGTAGGTGGGAACTTTTTGTTTAGGTTTGGTGTAGTATGAGAGTTTGCCTTGGTTGAAGATTTTTTGGAGTCCAGTTTTTATTCTTTGGTCGATTTCGTATTCTCGGGGTTTGACTACCGAGTTGAAGAATTGCTCTAGAGATTCGATTTTGTGTTCTAGGATGATTTTGGAGGGAATGGTCGGGTCTGAGAGGACGTCAAGGAGTAGGAAGATGTATTCGCAGCTAATGTCGAAGATGATGATTTTTGTGTCTTGGATGTGTAGTAAGATGCGTCTGAGGATGTTTGACATGATGTTGCTTTTGCCGCCTCCTGTGAAGGCGAAGACGCCGAAGTGGTAGCGTACGAGGTTTTCGAAGTCGATGTAGATGGGGATTGTTGTTTTGCTGGCTTGGAACATTTTGATTAGGCCTAGTCTTGGGTCTTTGTGGGCGTCTGACGTGGTCTTTGAGGGGTCGACGTTTAGTTTTTGGGTGATTTTTTGGTTGTACATGCGGTTTATCATTTTGCTGTTGAGGATGTAGGCGGGGCTGGCTATGATGGGGTAGCTGAAGCCTTTTATGAATTTGCATTGGTCGTTTGGGTGTAAGATGAGGTCGTAGTTTATGGGGATGGCGCTTATTTGTATCATCATGGTGGCTTTGTCGTCGGTTTGCCAGTCTGCTTCTGATTGTTCTATGATTTCGAATTGCATGGGGTAATAGCCGTGGTCTGAGATGCCTCGGAGGCCGAAGTGTTCTGGCCATACGCGGCTGATTTCCATGAGGGTGTATCTTTCGGTGTTGGGTTCGGTTTGTTTAAAGTTGGGAATCGCTATGAGCATGCCTTCTTCGAGGAGGCCCATGAGGTCTTTTTGGTATTCCACTTTGATGCGGGCTTCGTAGCGAGCGCTTATGCCTGTGAATTGGGAGTCGCTTGTGATGCCGAATTGGCGGGGTGTTACGTGGCTTAGGCGGGCGTGGAATCTGCCGTCAAAGTCGGTGAAGCATGTTTGGTTAAGTGGTTTCTCTTCTTGTGGCTTCAATTGCAGCTCTCCTTTCTCGGAAGGTGTTCATGTAGTATACGAATTTTTTTAATTTATGGTTGTTGAGTATCCAGTTGGCGGTGGTGTCGGCGACGCGTTTGAATTGGCTGTAGTGCCATTTGGCGATTTTGTCTGCTATGAAGAGGGGTTTGTTGTGGCCGAAGGCTTCAGGTATGCTGTGCGGAGTCATGGCGGCTAGGATGGTCATGGTGAGGTTTTGAATTGGGTTGGGCACAGTTTTGTCTTTGTAGAGTATGATTTCGACGGGTTCTTTTGCGCCTCCGAATTCGTTCCAGAATTTCATCGTGGTGTCAGGGGTGTAGTCATATTCTGGGATGACTAGGCGGTCAACGAGGAGAACGTTGCTGCGCATTAAAGAGTCTTTTTTGGCTTGGGCGAGTTGGACATAGGTTTTGAGGAAGGTTTTTTCGAGGCTTATTCTGTTTTTTATGGCGCCTAACACGTGGCCTTTCCGAGTTTGAGGGTCTGGAATCATGGTGCGGAAGGCAGAGTCGTATTCTGTTAGACTCCATGGGATTTTGGTTTTTTCAGGGTTAAAGAGGCTGGCAGACTGGAGTATAAAGCGGTCAGTGTTGGGGAGTTTCGCATAGTCTTCGGGTTTGACTTGGCTTTGTAGTACGCCTTCGTTGTTGAGGATGGGGATCAATTGTCGTTTCATGTCTCGAGCCGCGGTGTCCTTCGTTATGCCTATGAGGAGTATTCGGTTGTTCCAGCAGGCTTCTATGAGCATTTGGAGGGTGAAGAGGGTTAGAAAAGCTATGTCGAGGGTGGTGAGCCATTGTTCTTTTTCGTTTTTTTGGATTTTCATTGGGTTCGCGGTGGGGGTTTCAAGTGTTTGGGTGTAGAAGAAGCGGTCGCCGAGGATGGTTACTAGACGTTTGAGTCTGTTCCAAGTGGTTGCGTATTTGGGGTTTATGGTGTAGGTTTGGTTTTTTCCTGTGAGGATGTTTTCTTTTACGGATTTTTTTAGGTATTTTTCGGCGCGTTTGGCTCTTTTGTTGTCTGTTATGCCTAGTTGTTGTAAGATTTGGGTTTTGGAGATAGGGCTTCTTTGTTGTGTTAGATGGTGGATTATAGCGTAGCGTAGGTAGTCGGCTCTTGCTGGTGGGAGGTCTAAGGCTTGGTTTTGGATATGTTGTCTGCCTAAGGTGAGGTCGTTGATGTCGATGGGTGTGCCGTCTATTTCGTAGTCTAGGAGGCTGCTTTTGGTTTTCCAGTGTTCTCGTTTTGATGTGTCGTAGAGGAGGCTGGCTTGTTCTGTGGATAGGCTTCGGTCGAGGAGTATGACTTGGGTTTTTTGTTTTGGGTCGGTGGCTAGTTTGTAGGCGAGGTAGTATTCGGCGAAGGTCATTATCCAGTTGGCGACGGTGGCGTTGTTTATGATGGCAGTGTCCTGTAACGGTTGGTTGAGGGCTACTTCTTCGGGTTGTTCTGGACTGAAGAAGGTTTGATCTATGTTTGGAACTTCGTTGATGTAGATGGGGGCGACGCTAGAGATTCCTGTCCCGTGTTGAATTGCTTTTGTGTCGTATCGAATTACGGGTTTAGAGTCAGACATGAAGGTTATCATGCCGGTTGAGGCGTAGGCGCCGCCGAAGAAAATTACGAGATCAAAAAGGGGGCGCGAGTACATCGTGCCATCTATAGCAGCGAAACGCATAGAAGTAGAGCCGAAATATTTTCTGGCTGTATCATATGCTTTTTCAATGCTAAAGTTTGAAACTATGAGGTTGGAGAGAAAACTTTCGTGGAATGTTTTCAAGAGGGCGAAGCAACTTTCATAGTCGTTGATTTGGTTAGAAGCGCCTGATCTGAGCAAGTTGCTTGCTCTTTCAATTGTGCTGCTTAAAGGGGACAAAGACATTTAATCACCGTTATGCACACGTGCACATTTCAACGGCTAACAAGCTGGATACTTCCAGCTACCAAAAGAGGCTACTGTTTATTAAAATGTTCCTAACCGTGCAATTATGATGGTTATAACACCTTGGATGCGAATTTCTCAAGATTCATAGTTTTAGGCTAACGGTCTTGAGGTTTCTACTTAGTTGTTGTTCTGTCTCGTTTTCGTTTTGTCCTCTCCAAAAGAAACGGAATGCTGACCAAAAATTCTCTGCATGTGATGAGAGTATCCAAGAAAAGACAAGTCATTCTTATTGGCTTAGTTTATAGTTGATTTCTCCTTCATGGCTGTTTTGTGGTATGATCATGGTGAACTGAGAGCCTCTGCCCGGCTTGCCTGTTTCTTCGATGTGCCAGCCATATACTTCGCAGATTTTCTTTATCAGATATAGTCCATAACCTGTGTGTCTTCCGTAGCCTTCTTTGAAGAGGTTTTTTCGTATGTTGTTGGGTATGCCTGCGCCGTTGTCTTCATAAACAAGGGTCACTTGGTCATTTCCTGCTTCGTAGTGTATTCTAATCTGTTTGACTTTTTCGCCGTGCTTTAGCGAGTTGTCCATCAAATTGTAGAATAGCTGCCTTAGCAGCGAATCGGCACGCACAGTTAGACCTTGGCACTCGTTAACAATCTTCGTTTTGTTTGGGTCTGGCAGAAGAGAAGTTGCTTCGTCTACAGCCTTTGCCACATCGACATACGTTAGCTCTTCGACGCCTAACTGTTCATAAGTACTCGCAAAATCGAATATTCTCAGTATTTTGCTACAAGCCGATTCTATTTCGCTTAGCTGCACGACAAGATCTGGCTGATCGGCAGCGTCGCGTTTAGCCAAAAAAACGTTTCCCGTTATAGACGTGAGTTTATTTCTCAGATCGTGCCTAGTTAACCTGCCCACCACGTTCAGTTTTTCCAGAGTTTCTTTCAATCGTTTTTCAGTTTTTTTGAGTTTAGAAATGTCTTTGTACACTCCCACGTAGCCCACATGTCGACCTTCAACAACGATTGAAGCGGCAGATATAGAAACTGGAATTAGAGTTCCATCTTTCCTCTTTCTCACCGTGTCTTCTTGGTAAGCGTCTTCTTTCCGGACATTCCTGTCCAACATTTTTGCTTCTTTAATCTTATCTGGAGGCGCCACAAAGTCGTTGATATACCTGCCTTTCAACTCTTTTAAAGAGTAGCCGAAAAGATCGGTAAAACGGGTGTTAACGTCTAAGACATTGAAGTTCGCATCAGTATACACCGCTGCTTCAGGATTCTCCATAAACAACTGTTTGAACTTTTCTTCACTCTCAAAAAGTGCTTTTTGCTTCTTCTTGTACTCTGTGATGTCCCTTAATATGGCTTGGATGCCCGTTATTTTGCCATGCTTTTTCATCAAACTGACAAAAACTTCGCCCACATGAGGTTCACCGTCTTTATGCTTATAGTTAAGCTCAAACGGCTCGGGCACCTTTCCTCTAATAAGAGAAGAAAAGAGTTTCAGGTGTTTAGGAAGGTCTCTGAGTTGGAGCCATCCTATTTTTGAAAAGTGTTTGCCGACGATTTCATCTTTTGAATAGCCCGACAACGCCACAAACCTGTTGCAAGACGTGATTACACCTTTCAAATCTACGGTTACTATAGCTAAAGGCGCCAACTCGACCATGTTTCGATAGTTTTCTTCAGACTCTTTAAGGGCTTCTTCCAGTTGTTTATATTTGGTTATGTCTTTCCCAACACCAACCATTCCAGCAGTTTCGCCTTGACTATTCTTCAAAAGCTTAGAAGTCAACATTAACCATACGTGTTCACCGTTTTTTCTTACGCCTTCCCACTCGCCGGAAAATACAATTCCTTTTCGCAGATGCTCAAGTTGAACCGCAGCTACATGTTTCCTTTCTTCCGGCTTGCACAATCTGGCTATAGTCTTGCCAAGCATCTCGTTTGCGCTGTAACCAAAGATTTGAGCCGCTCCTTTGTTCCAGAAAGTGATGCGGCCTTCCAAGTCGGTCACTATAATCGAGTCGTCAATGTTCTCCAAAATCAAGGAGTTTAATCTGAGCTGATCCTCGATCCTTTTTCTTTCCACAGCCTTGCAGACGGCATGCGCCAATTCGCAATAAACCATTTCTGGATCACCAGACTTGCTGAGATATTGATCCGCTCCATAATTTAATGCTTTGAGGGCGATTTCTTCTCGGCCCTTTCCCGTGAACATTATGAACGGAATGTTGTCGCCTCTTTCTCTAAGTTGTTTCAAAAATTCCAAGCCGTCTTTACCCGGCATCCGGTAATCACAAACAATGGCATCATATGCTTTCTTTTCCATCATCTCAACAGCTTCTTCGACAGACAAAACAATGTCAACTTCAAACCTACGCTGTATCTCGAGACACTTTTGGGCAACCTTCAAAAAACCAGCTTCATCGTCTACATGCAACACCTTCACTGGCTCTTTCTCACTCAAATCTACGAATATCTCCGTCGAAACTTCAATACCAGACTTGGCCAGACAGACCACTTCCTAGCTTTCAGACAAACGAGCATCATGTAACCACTTGAAGAAGCCTCAAAATAAAGCACTTATGAATCAAAAATACATCTTCAGCCTCCATTCCAATAATCCGTGATCCACACATTCTTACATCAAAAATAGACCAAAGAAAAGAACATACTATACTTCCAGGAGCCACAGAACGAAATATTTTGAACAGCAATTATCTCTTCGAAAACACAAAAACATTTCCAAACAAGACCCTAACCGATCTAAATTGGACAAGGAAGAAACGCCAATTCCATATATAATGCTCGATTTACCTTTTGCTAAAAAATTTAGGCTAAAAACTTAGGCACAACCCTCGTTTAAATTCCTCAACTACTGAATCTTCAAGATTTCTTTAGTTTTAACCACAAATTCTTCAGCTGTTCTTATGACATCAAGAGCACCTTCTTCAGAAAACGTGAGACCATAATCTGGTGTCTGCCGGAGATTCATTGCATCTTCAAATCCTTGAATTAGAGAGGATTCAAGTTCATCACTGAAAAGCTCTTGAATAGAAACTAAAAGCGCGTAATGACTCTTTTCACGAAACCTTTGCTGTATAGTAATGCTCTTGCAGCATAAAAAATCGAGTAGTAACCCTGGACTATAGCCCATTTGAAATTTTCATCTTTCAAAGAATTCCTTGCAGTTTCAAGGTCCGATTCCGCTCCTTCTATTTCTTTGAGGACAAATTTTCTATCTGGCTTAATTCTGATAAGCCTTCTTTCTTCGAGCAACCGTTTGAATTTGAAACTTACTCGTGTTCCCATAGCGTTATACCTTTTGAAATCCTTTCATACAAGGGCTTGTCCTTTGTCTTCATTTTCGCAAGTCCGTTTGAATCAACAATTATTGGAGCAATTCTTCTGTTAATTTTTTGTTTATAAAGTCTTACTTCACGTTGAACGGTTTCCACGTCAGATGTTAATACGAATATATCTATGTCGCTATCTCTCACATCGGTTCCTTTAGCACAACTTCCGAACAAGACAACTCTGTCCGAGACTTCTTTGATTTTCTCAATCAATTCGTTAAGAGCTAATACATTGAACAAGACTTTGAACTGTCTTGCAGCAGGATTCTTCAAGTTTGCTCTGTAAAGATTTGTTTTTCCTCGTCTACTCATCTCAACAAAACCTGCTTGGTGGAATTTTCGCAAAAATTGATTCACCGCACCTACGCTTACAGTTGTTAGCCGGGCTATCTCTCTTCCATGAAATTGACCCATCGGATTGGATAAGAGAAAATATAAAATTTCAAGACTTTTGCCAGTTATAAAATCCGTTTGTTTGGACATACTAAAACTCTATTCCTATTCTTCTGACCATTATTTCTGCTATTTCAGAAAGCGTGATCCATTGCTTTCGAGGCTTCATTATTTGTTCGTTTCCGCTTCTCGAAGGCAGAATCCGCTTATGCGAATTTATCATAATCCTTAGGTTCCTCAATGTATCAGCGTAGCTTGAGCCAATGAAATCAAAGAATCGCTTAAGATTGTAGTACCCAAATACCCTTAACCTGTAGCAATCCTCAGTTATTTTCAAAACACTCGAGCCTAAGCTACTATTCTTTCTTAAGTGAAACTCAATGATGTAGCGGATGTTCATTGATCTAAGGAAATGAGCAATTTTCTGAAGTAAATCATGGTTTGTGTTCGTTATAATGATTTGTTTTTGTGTGACATAGATAAATCCATCTCCATCAAAGAAACCTCTAACATAATCTCTAGAAATCGGAGAACTTCCTTGTAAGGAACGTTCATTTTTTTGTTGCATATGTTCATTAAAATGAACAAATCTCCTTAAATATCTTTTCGCTATTTTGTCGTTTTTTTCTTACTGAGCACCCGCATCACAGAACTTTGAGGAATCAGAATGCTAAAGCAAATCCCCTAATCTTCGAAGAGTAGAAAACTAGGTTTCTTGCCGATTTTCAGTTAACGGGTTGCCATTGTTTTACTTATATCTTGCTCAAAATTGTGGTGGGGTCGCTGGGATTTGAACCCAAGCCGAATGGAGAAGTCTCCCGCAAATTCCCCTTTTTTTGGCGGGTTTCTTTGAACTAGAATGTTAATCAACGTGTGGAGGTGACATCATTGGCGGATGTAAAAGCTGTTAAGTGTCCAGAATACGGTTGTCAGCGAGTGTGGAAGACCGGCTTACGGCATAGTCGTTTGGGCGAGGTGCAGCGGTATCTGTCCGACCAAAAGATGGGTTACCCCTGAAATATCTGTGAGTTGAAACCATTAGTGCTCTTTTCATGTTTTTTCATCGAAAACTGCCGAATTCACCGAATGTGGATATTTTTTCCTTTGCCCTTCTTTTTGAGTCGTACCTCGAGAACGCCATTCTTGAAGGAGGTCTTGACTGGCTTGGGGTCCACTTCCTCTGGGAGCAGCAGCTCCTTGTGGTATTTCCTTTGCGGGGTGTTAACGCTGATAGTAATTCCTCCCTTGGACGCATGAAGTTTTATGTCATCCTTTTCGACGCCTTGAAGTTCGGCTACCACCACAACCTCTTCTGCCTCACCTAACACGTCCACTAAAGGTTCTCTTTCCCCCATGATTCGAGGATCGTAGCGGCCCCTTTGTATGTTATCGAACTCTCTTATTCTAGGCCTTCCTTCGGGGCTCCTGGTAATGGAGAAGACGTAGACGGGGGATTTAATCCGTTTGTTCTTCATGGTCGCTTCGAAGGAACTGAAGGCTTGGCGCATCATCTCATCTATCATTTCTTCCATCATCTTCTCGATCCTGTCAATTTCGTGGAAGACATTGGACCGAGGATACCTCTCTTTCCGCCATTTTTCCCACCATCTGTCTCTCATTTAGATCTCTTCCGCGACAGACAATTCGAAGGGCCTCTTAAAAACCCTCTTTTAGTGCAAACTCCGATTTAGAAAACTCTAGAATGGGGTTCTTCACCTTTTCCGTGCTAGGGTGTTGCTGAATTCTTTGTTTTGACATTTTTGTGTTTATGATCTTGTATGGAGGGAGGCGGATGTTTAAGGGATGTCCTTTCCGGACTTGGTTAGATAATGTTGAAGAAAATGTTCGTGAGCTTTATCATAAGGATGGTGCGGGTAGGCCTCCGCGGAGTGATCCAGAGCTTAGAGGGATATGCGATGTTGAGGATTATCGGAAGCCTTATCATCCATCTCAGCTGTGCCGTTTCAGGAAGCGTGTTGGTCCCGAAAGGCTTGGAAAAATAATTAATAGCCTTATCGGTAAGCTGGTGGATGCTAGGGTCATTAAAGGCGGGATTGTTGCATGTGATGCCACATTCATAAAAGCCTATAGCAAGCGTGATCCACATGACGATTCAAGGGGACATTCTCATTCTGAAGCTAAAGTTGATAGGGCTGGAAAAACCTATCAGCTTGGATATAAGCTTCAGTTAGCCGTAGATTCAGAATCGGAGCTTCAATTAGCCCTCATCGCCGCTCCAGCAAATGAGAATGAGAAAAAACATGCTTCAAAACTAATAGAGAAAGTAGTTAAAGCGACAAAGGGAAATTTGAAGGTTTTCGTAGCAGACGCCCAATACTCCAGCCAAAAGTTTAGGAGAGATAGCCTCCCATGGAATAAAACCGGTAATACCATATCCAACAAATCAGCATCCAAACGAGAAGGGATTCCCACCGTGGACAAGCAGTTCAGAACCCGTGGATCATTCAGGCTGAAAGCTTGTACAAGTATAGATCATCGGTTGAAAGGCCCCTTTTCAACGCTTAAACAGCATCTAAGCCGAGAACACCAAAAAGTTAGAGACCTAAACAACATAGCTGCACACGTCCTACTATGCATAATATCAATGCTACTCATAGCCCTAACGGCACCAAAACTGGAGAAAGCAGAAAGCATAAAATCGATAACATGTACCGCATGATAAAAATCAATGATGGACCATCAATTTAGCAACACCCTGGCACGCGAAGCAACACTTATATTTCATTTTGAGTCTACACACTCGTGGAGTTGAGCTTTTGGTTATCGAAAACGGGAATATAGTAAAAATACATTATGACGTTAAAATTGGCGATCGTGTGATCGATACCTCCCGAAACAAAGACCCTGTCGAATTTAAGGTTGGAGAAGGCCAAATTCTTCAAGGCTTAGATGAAGGTGTTGTTGGACTTGAGAACGGAGAGAAGAAGACTGTAGTTGTTCCACCTGAGAAGGCTTTCGGGCAACGACAGGAAGGCCTCACCAAAAAACTGCCTCGAGACAAATCTAACGAACCGGCTAAAGGGATTAACGAGGGAGATATCATTCAGTGCGAAACTGAGCAAGGTGCAGTTATGCATGCCACTATAACGAAGGTTGAAGAGGATAACGTTACTGTAGATTTAAATCATCCTCTTGCTGGTCAAACAATAACCTTTGATCTGGAGATACTGGATGTTAAGTAATTTTTATTGAATAGCTGTCTGTACATCTAAAATATTGTCAAATACTTCAAGTGTCATCCGTCCATTTTTGGATGGAACCTAACAGAGTTGGGGATTATCGTTAGTTCCTTCAAGCTTAACGTGTTTATGACAGCTTCTTTCTCTACCCATCCACGTCTCGCAACGCCAACGCCCAGTCGCATGTACCTTAGATGCTCTCTATCATGAGCGTCAGTGTTTATAGCCAACTAACAGCCGGTCTCTGAAGCAGTCCTTGAATTAATGTCGTTCTAGTCGCTCTGGAAAAGAGTTTATCTCCAAGTATGTTTCGGTTCGCTTTGCAGTTTCAAAAAAGCTCGGAAGCTGCTCAACAAGCTTTCCTTGAGTTTCAGAAGACTTTTCGCCTACAAGAGAGATCAAATGCAACAGCCGACTTTTTTCCAGCCTTCATCACATGCGTTTGTGCGAGGCAAGCCCGCAAAGTCCTCTTAAACTTTTTGGTGGGCTCGTTCGGCTTTCGCTTTCTTTTTGTTTTGACCAACGAGTCGCCGATTAGGAGGCAGACCGGACAAGATTTTATTGACCATGCAAAGATTTTGCCCTCCGCCTCAAAAATGAGAGCTATCAAGATACAGACAGAGACTTAAAATGTCGATTCTAGTGTCGGGCTCATACGTGTTTTGATTGTAATCTCCATGGTTTTAGACCCAAACGGCTTCAGGTCGCTCTCCTAATGAATTCTTTCATGCTAGGGCAACCGGCAATTATCCCCTAGCTCACTTTTTCAGTATTTCTCAAGACCCATTTGACAGATTTGATGGGCTGTGATATTTTTGTGTTTGGTGCTATATCTAAGTGTTGCTTATCCCGGCTTGTTGGAACAGATGTAGTCGCACCTAAAACAGTCTAGGCTTCGCCCGAACTCGCTAAGACAATGGTTGCAGTTGAATTGTTGCCTCTTTTTCGGTATATCTTGAGGGTGTCATATCCCATGTGTAGGCGCATCATTTTTTCTAGAAAAGCCTTCAAGGGCAGAATTGAGAATTCGTTTTCGAACTGCGTATTCATAAAAAAGTTAGATTGCTTCAGTTCTTTGCTGGGTTAAATCTCGTGCTTCTCTGATTGTTGCACAAGTGAAAAGAGCGTCCAAATCGATCCAGTAACGACCATTTGGCCATATTCTACCGTTTTTGACCACTTTTGCGGGTTTGAATGGTGTACCCAGTGTGAGTAAGAAATGAGGATTCCACTCTTCTTCATCTACTGGCAAGTGCTCATGCATCTTCGTAGCTATTTGATAAGTGTCAACATGGTGAATGGACTGCAATTTGCCGTCGTATCTAAATGCAATGTAGTTAGGTGGATCCGACGGCCAATTTTTGCCTACTGGGTAGAAATATTTTCTCTTCTTCTTGACAATGTCAATCCAGGATAATCTAGACCACTTAGGTTTTTCTGAACTCAAAGAAACGCAGAAAACCTTGTTCGAGTCTCTTCTCTGCATTCGTATTACCTTTTTGAAGTATGTTGTCAGATTATAAAGCATTTTTTTCTGATATCCGCTTGATTCGTTGTATGCAACTTCAATCAAACGCAGGATTTCACGCCAAGATATGTACTCGATGGGGATTTTTACTTCGAGTTTCTTAAGTTGTTGCCGTGCATATTCTTTTCTACATTCACTTATGACGACCAATTTCCTGTCATAAGTCTTGTAGTCCTGAAACCGAGCGCCGTATTTGTCTAGTTGGTCTTGTGTTGGTAACGCACAGCCGATCTTTGCTTCTATTATTAAAAACGTCTTGCTGTCAATTAACAGCTCTATATCTGTATACCCACGATCCTTTTCTCCAAATTCTTGAAGCCTGACTTCGCTGCTCTCATCGTCACATCGATACTCTTTACTTGTGACCTTCTGTAGGAAAATTCTGAGCAAATTCCTGTTATTTTGGAAGTTCCATCCTAAAGCATAGGTCAAGCCGTTTTCATCACGACCAAGTAGGTCAAAAATACTGTCAATATCCTCTCTATGCAATACGAGTTTCATGACAATTTCTCAATCATCCGTCAAATATAAAAACATCTAAACGATGCATTCAAGGACTTTCAGCCTTTAGCAAGGCTTAATCTTTTATTGATTCTAACAAACCTAAGTGGAGATATCTCCAGCAAACTCCCTTTTTTGTTTGTCTAGCGCCTCCGTTAGAATAGGTGAGCTTTTGGTTGTGGGTAGGTAGGTGGGTTCGCAAAGCAGAAAAGGACGGTGTGGGCATATTGTTGGATGGCGGGGTGGTTTGTGGGTAAGCCGAGGGTTTTTGACAGGCCTGAATGTAGAGG
>JBKHJI010000048.1:0-10544 GCA_046538175.1 Bathyarchaeia archaeon
CTTATGCTTCCTGCTCTAGTAGTAGCTGTTTTTCAGGCGATTTGCCTCACCGTTTTCGTCAGTGTAAGCCTTTACAACTTGAAAAGGTCTGCTGCAAGCAAAGACGGAGTTAGGTTCGAAGCTGAAGTGGAACGGCCCAGCGGAATATTTGTTGTCTTCGCGTTTTTTGGAACTGCGGCTTTCTTTTTGGAAACAGTGTTATACATACTGCTAACTTTTGTTGGCTTCGAAACATTAATGAGTGACTCTGTTCTGCAGATTTGTTTTCCTTTCGATTCATGGGTGCAGTTGGCGGGTAGCGTTTTAATCGCGTTTGCCTATGCCTTATTCGTTTGGAGCATCTTGGCTCGGGGCAGATATGCTACTTCGTGGAGCATGCCTGAGGATCAGAAACTGGTAACTTGGGGTCCCTATCGCTATGTGCGGCACCCTTCATACCTAGCATATTTCATTCTATTTGTAGGTTTATTCCTGACTCTCCTCAACTGGATAGCAGTATTGTCTTTTATTGCGATTCCTGGTTATGTACAGCTTGTCGCTTTAGAAGAAAAACTGTTGACGAAAAGGTTCGGCGAAGCTTATCGTGAATATCAGCGTACTACTGGCAAGTTCTTTCCTAAGATCAAACAGCGTGCTCGGCTTTGACTATGCATTTTCTATTACTTGTCTAAGATCTTGCGCCGCGTCTTCAGGGGGCACCACGTTAATGTACATGCCTGTACTTTTTTCAAATCCTGCCCAAATACTCAATTTCGGGTAAATCTCCAAATGCCAATGGTAATATTTGCCTGCTTCTTCCATGTTGGGTGTTATGTGAAATCCATAGTTGTAGGGGGGGTCATTAAGAAGCAGTTTCAAAGCGGCTAAACATGTCTTTAAAGCGTCAGCTAAATCGTTTACACTCTTTCGATCCATGTCAAGCAAAGTTGCTTGATGCGCTTTCGGTGCTATCCAAAACTCCAGAGGGTTCACTGCTGCCCAAGGTGCAAAAGCAACGAAACTTTGATTCTCCCAAATGAACCGTGAACTACCTTTCTCTTTTTGAAGAATTTCACAGAAAACACATTTGCCGCAAGTTTCGTAGAACTCTTTACTCGTTTTGAGTTCTTCACTTAAAACAATCGGCGTTACTGCCGTCGCAATAATCTGGCTATGTGTATGCGAGAGCGAAGCTCCAGCTTCTCTTCCATGATTTCGAAAGATCGAAACATATTTTACGTAAGGCTTTGAAGAAAGCGCTTTCAAACGATCAACATACCCATTAACTACGTGAATTAGCTGTGAAGTTTCGGCGACGCCGGGGTGTTCGTTATGGTTAGGCGATTCGACGAAAACTTCGTGATGCCCTACTGCTTTGCCAAGTTCATTTTTCTCTCCTTTTTTAGGAGGAGAAAAAGCAGGGTAAAGGTTCGATACGCAACGTATCAGCCAGTCTTTGTGACGTAAGCCATCGGTGTCGTGCTCTTTAACAATGCATCCTTTTCTTTTTAAGTATACAAGCACTGCAGGCGGAGTCATTCGTTCATTTCCAGGACAGAAGGGGCATGAACTTCTGTCGGCGGTCTGAGCCGAGGGTTCTTTTCTGATATAGTCTGTAGGCCTACGCTTTCTTTCGGTGGCGATGGCTACCCAACGGTTAAGAAGATAATCTTTTCGAATTTCGTTTAACAAATGATGACGCCCTGTGCTTGCTTAGTCTTAGCGAAAGGCGCTTAATCTTTTTCCTCTTCTTCCTCGACGACCTCTCTATAAACCTCCAAGGTTTTCTCAGCTATGGCGTCCCAAGTAAACTCTGCCAAGACACGTTTTCTGCCGTTCTTACCAAAATCATGCTTTCTCTTTGGATCTTGAAGACAGCTTGCAATACCCCAAGCAATGTCCACTGGATCGCTAGGATTAATGTGGAAACCGCATTGTTCAGACCCGTTGGCGATTACTATTTCTCGCATTCCGCTTACTCCGCTAGCCCCTACAACAACTGGTTTCTCCATGCTCATAGCTTCCAACGCAACTATCCCGAAGGGTTCGTAAAGGCTGGGAAAGACAGCTACGTCGCAGGCTGCATAATGGGCAATCCGTTCCTCTTCTGGCACAAACTCAAACCGAAACTTAACAGAGTTTTCAAGCTTAAGGCCTTTAACCATGCTTTTCAAATGCTCTTCCATGTCTCCCAAGCCCACGATTATCAGTTTCGCGTTGGGTATTTTCTGCAAAATGTGAGGCATAGCCATGATAAGTTTGTCAACGCCCTTAACCCAAACTAGTCGACCGATAAAAAGAATCATTTCGTCTTCGTCTTTAAGCCCATAACTTTCCCTTATTTCCCTCCGTTTCGCCTCGTCCACTTCTTCTGGGGAGTATTTGTCGGGGTCGACACCGTTATAGCAAACTCGAATCTTTTCTTTTGGAAATCCCAGCTCGATCAGCTCTTCTTTCATAGCGTTTGAAACCGTAATCACTAGGTCAGCCGTTTGTCCTCCGCGATGCTCAATACTGCTGACGACTTCTGATCCATTGCCCAAAGTTCGTCCTTTTTCTGTGGAGTGGACGTGGAAAATTAGTGGAAGCCCAAGCTCTCTCTTCGCTGTGATGCCTGCGATTACCGAAAGCCAGTCATGGGCGACTAAAACATCGTATTTGAAGCTTTCTTGCTTAACAAGTTCGTTAACAACTTTGGCGGCGCTGAGATAGTTGTAAACGAGGATTTTGGAGAAAAATCTTATTCCTCTCCCCCATTTTCTAACGTCTTCGGCGATCACGTCTGGCAGAGAATCTGAAACGTCTATGTGGAGGGGGCGGTGGATTTCGATTCCGCGCCACAACTCTCTGGTGGGAAGCGCTCCTTCATCGTCATTCATAGTAAATACTGAGATGTCATTTTCCAGAAGGACAAATTTTCTGGTTATCTCAGCCGCATAGGTGCCCAAGCCTCCGACTATTTTCGGGGGGTATTCGTAGACAAATACGGCAAGTTTCATTTTTTCACCGTCTTCAGCTTACGTCGATGATGCCTATCGCTTAAGGCTTTATTGCTTATTTACGTTTCTCAAATCTTAAAATGTGCTGGGTATGGAAATGAAAAAGAAAGTAGGGTTTGCGGTTATGGTTTGATTTTGTAAGCGTTTTTTATGACCGTTTGAAGTATTTTGTGATGTTTCTCTTCGTCGCTTGCAATGTGCTCCAAGAGTAGCCGTATGCCTTCGTCCTTTGTTTCTTTCATCTCTTTCTTTATGTGTTCAAGCATCGTAGTCTCGGTCTTAATGTGGTTTTCCAAGTTTTTTCTAACGACAATTTTGTCCACGTAACTATCCAATAAAGTGTCCCAAAGCGGTTTAGCATCTTTCTGGCTGATTACATCTAATATGCCCTCCAAAATCAAAGCGTGTTTTTCCGAGTCTTTCTGTGTTTCCAGAAGCAATAGTTTGGCTGCCACATTGTGTATATTTCTTAGTTCTTTACTGATTGTGGCTACGAAATTCTTTTCCACTGCAATCTGCTGCTTGATGAGGTCTACAAGCGTTTCTTGCGACATTTTTTTCTTCCTTCCAATTGAACTGAATCCTTTGACTATTAAAGCTTTAACATTTTTGCTCTGTCAAAATACACGTAGAGCCGCGTTGCAGTGAACTTATAAACAGCCTTCGCAAACAGTAAACAGCAAAAATCTGAAAAGGCTGAACACACAATATATGTGGAAAAGAGGGAGGATAGCAAGTTAATGCGCTTAAACCCTATAAAACAAAGAATTCTAGAGATAATGGCCAAAGAAAGCCAGCCTAAAAAACCAAAAGAGATAGCTAGACAAGTAGGACTCAACTTCTCCTCATGTATGATGCACATTCTCGGCCTTAAAAAAGCAGGATACGTTTCATCACCAGAAAAAGGTCACTACCAAATAACGGACCTCGGCAGACAAACTTTAAAACCAAAAGCCAGCAAAGAAGTAGCAGTCGCAATTCTAAACCCGGTGCCCACCGAAAAAACATTTCACTTCTACACTGGGATCGATCAATACTCAGGCTTACAAGCTACCAGTCTATGCGACTTTTGCGAAAAAATAAAAGACGTTGACGTAAAGTCTCTGGAATTTCACCTTTCTCGAAAGGATTTCGAACAGTGGCTTCAAAGCATCGGAGACCAAGAACTGGCAGAAAAAATCGGGGCAATTAGAGAAACAAACGCGTCCGGCGAAGAACTCCGAAAACTGGTTTACAAAGCTGCCAAAACCCGCTGCGACGAGTTGATTAACATTTCTCAACTATCACGCTAAAGAAAAGGTGAATTAGGCTGGCTTAAACCGGTCCTTCAGCTTTTCCAACAGCTGAGGCAACGTAGTATACTCCATAGCTTCGGCACTTAAACGTGCAGGCTCAAACTCACCCATTCTGCGAAGCATCGCCGCCATCTCCACGGCTTCTCGCCGCGCCATGTCAAATGCTGGATCGTCAAACATATCGCACACAAGTGGAACACCGTTTTTGTCGCTTGCAATTGCACCATTACAAAGTTGAAAGCCTACAGCAACCATTCTCGGCGGTCCATCGAAAACTGTGCATTTGCTGTCCTTTAAGCTTACAGGCATGAGAGGCCCCCAATGGCTGCCTCGCATCCAGCCCTCAACCAAATACGTGTGAAGAAAAGGTGCAAGCGCCTCACCAACCGCTGGAAGCCCATGCTGGGCTCTCACAATTGCTACGGGATCATCTTTTCCAACATATTTTCCTGCGATAAGCGACAACCTTGTAGTACTCGTAGCAGCACACAAAAGATCATCCTTAGCTCGCCAAACACGTGAAACAGTATAACGCGTGCTGGAGCCAAGCAAAGCAAGAAGTTCATACATCTCTTCAGGAGATTTCAAAATCACTCTCCTGTTTTCTTCAGTGTCTAAAATCTCAAACTTGAATCCGCCTGCCATGTTTGGATCGATTACGAGACCAGCTGTGTTCATGGGATCGGCAAATATGCGGAATATAGGGAAGTTAAAAGACCCTGCTGATGTTTTGTCGGCTGCAAATACAATAATCGGGTCCGAACCTCTCTCTTCAATCTCCATCTCGGCCAAGCCGGGGCCCATGCCGCGGATGTTTCCGCTGAAAGCTGTTTTCAACAAGTCTTGCCCAGCGCCATATAATTTCAGAGTTTTCGCTTTCTCCGTAGCTTCTTTAAAAATGTCCAACGCTAATACATGGATTTCTTTGTTCTTTTCACCTCGTTGATGCACCATGAGAAGCTCTAAGTCGTCTCCAGCGTGGAATACGTAAAAACCGTTGATGCGCCCTTCTTCTCGTGCCTTTCGAAGATTGGTTCTCGCTATTTCTAATAATGGCTCCGGAACAACATGATGTCCAACCAAAGAACCAACATCACACTTGACAATTGACACTGTAGTTTTCACAAACATCACCCCACTCTACAGATTTACCTACTCTTCTCTCCACTTCTTAAAGGCTTTTCTAAAAGAAGTTATTTCTATAGTTTTCATCAAATTATTAAAGGAGGAGAGTATATGAGAAAATCTACAGTAGTGTCTGCGAAGATTCCTGAAGATATCTACAAAGAGTTTTCCCTCCGGGTTTCTGAAGGCGAAAGAAGCGCTTTCATTCGAGACGCAATAATGGAAAAACTGCAAAAAACTCCACGCCCCGACAAAATCTTAGTGTTAGAAAAGCGGATAGATAAACTGGAAGAAGAGTTTTCCGAAATCAAAAAATATTTAGCAAAGCTAGAGATGTTAACCTATGAAAAGGGGGAAATTAACCCCCACACCTTCTGCATCGACGACACAGACCACAAAATCGTCGACTACCTAACTCACTACAAAGGAGCAACCACCCCCGAACTAGCAGAACACTTGAAAACAAACCGATGGCTCGTCCTCAACAGACTGCGAAAACTTCAAAAATCATCTAAAAAACAACTTGGAAAACCGATAGTTCAATATTGCTCAAGAGAAAAGAGAGGAAAAAAGAAGGCTTGGTGGCTGGACGAAGAACTGATCGAGGCTTAAAAACAACGTAACAGCTTTATTCTCACTAATACGCTTTTGAAGTGAGGGCCCGTAGCCCAGTCAGGATTAAGGCACCGAGTCACAGGAAGTGATGTGTAAGCCTCCGGTCCAAAAAAGGGTGAAAGCCGGAGATCTGGGGTTCAAATCCCCACGGGCCCGCCAAAAACCAACTGAATAAGGGTGGATATGCTCCATTGATGCATATGCATTCGCGCAACGATAGTGCGCTCGATATCTAAAAGTCTTTATCATTCCATATTGATAGATTTTGAAATCGAGCTTTTCATAAAGTTTGATTGCCACCTTTTATCTACAGAGCAGGGCGACTTGTGCACCGTCGAAAAATCGGCATCAAAAGCATGACCAGTAATAAAAGGTGAATGGTGGAAACTTTGATCCGAAATTTGAAAAATAGACTGGTATTCTTCTCAGACAAGTGTATCGATTGCGGAAATATTTTGTGGCCCGCAAGTAAGGATATATCTCCTGTTTTTTCAGTGTTTGGTTGAAGAGGATTCAGAGGATGCAGAGAAGACTTGAATTTCATTTCTGTTTTCCTCCCATTTATGGGATTTACGATACTGGTGATGGGGTGATCTATGTTTTTGGTGAGCACGATGGCAAGATTGAAGATGTTTTAAGCCATGAAGTGTTACACTGGGCTGTGCAGAAAACAGCGGGAAAACGGGCAAGTTTGGATTTGGATAACGTTCCACCGAAAATTCTAAGGCGCTAATTCAGAGACAATGTTTCTTTTTCTAATTCTTTCTAATGTCAAATGGTCTATTAGCTGCGCAATGAAAAGGATGTTCTGCAAAGTTTATGAGATAGAATAGTTTTTAATAAATGGTCATCATGATTTCGGTTAGTCCCTTTAGTGATTTTCGCAAAGAATGTCAAAACGCTTTAAGAGAGTCTTTCGAAAAGTTCTATCCCTCCATCCACGTTGGCTCTTTTTTGTTGGAAGTTCCGCCGAATCCAGAGTTTGGGGAACTAGCTTCTACAATTTTTTTTGAACTCGGAAAAAAAACACAAAATCCACCAAGAAAACTGGCAGAACAAATTGTGCAAGTCATTAAGGTAAACAACTTTCCGCTGATAAGCGCCGTAAAAGTCGCCGGCGGAGGATACGTAAATTTCCACGTGAATTTTGCTGAGCTCTCAAAAACAGCTATAGAGTCAATTCGAAAATTAGATGCTGCTTACGGTCACGTTGAAACAGAGGAACCCCAGAAAATCATTGTTGAACATACCAGCAAAAACCCAATATCGCCCATACATATAGGCCAAGCGAGAAACCCGGTGTTAGGCGATGCCATTGCACGCATTTTAGTTGCTCGCGGCCACAAAATCTTCAGACACTTCTACGTAGACGACGTGGGACGCCAAACCGCCGTAATCGCTTACGGCTATAGAAAACTTGGAAAACCTCCCCCAGAAGAAAAACCTGACAAATACATCGGCCTAATATACACTATAACAAGCTGCATCATAGAGATTAACAGGCTAAAACAGACCATACAGAAAGAGAAAAGCACGACATCTGAAACAACTCAGCAATTACGTAAACAACTAGCTGAATGGGCTTCTATTGCCGCTGAGCTAGAAAACCAGCATCCTAAGCTTTTCAACAAGCTTCTCAAAAAAATAAGCGAAGATCGAGATGTAGAGACAATAATAAACGAGTTAAACCGTGCATACGAAGCAGGAGAAGAAAAAGCAAAAAAACTTATCCGTCCAGTTTGCCAACTCTGTTTAGAAGGCATAAAAGAAACCCTAGCCCACATAGGAATCGTATTTGACTCTTGGGATTGGGAAAGCGACTTCACTTGGAGCAGCCAAGTGACTAAAACCTTAGAAGCCCTAAAAAAAACCGAATACGTTTTCCGAGAAGGCACTGTGCTAGAATTCAACGCCAACAAAGTCGCAGAAGATCAAAAACTGAAACAAACTCTCGGCCTAAAAGATGACTATGATATTCCATCATTAACACTGATACGGGCAGACGGCACAACACTCTACACCACAAGAGACATCCCCTACACCCTGTGGAAGTTTAAAAAAGCCGACAGAGTAATCAACGTGGTTGGAATGGAGCAAAAACTGCCACAACAACAATTAAAGCTTGCATTATGGGCGTTGGGGCATATTAAGGAAGCAAAAAACCTCACCCATTTCGCCTACAATTTGGTAACTTTGCCGGGGTACAAAATGTCTAGCCGTAGAGGGCGCTACATAACCCTGGACGAGGTAGTGGACGAAGCTATAAAAAGAGCCCGCGAAGAAGTGGAAAAACGATCACCTCACCTAACCGAAGAACAGAAACTAAGAATCTCCGAGATCGTCGGCGTTGGGGCTCTCAAATATGCTCTTGCCGAAGTTGACCCCACAAAACCCGTGATTTTCACTTGGGACAGGGTGATAAATTTTGAGCGAAACAGCGCGCCTTATATCCAATATTCTTATGCAAGATCCCGCAGTATTCTGAAAAAAGCACGAAAAAAGCCAAAAAAACCAGATTATTCGCTGCTTAAAGAACCTTTAGAGCGCGATATGGTTTTGGCGCTGGCACGATTTCCAGAAATCTTCATCGATTCTGCAGAAAATTTGAAACCCAATGTAATAGCTGATTACGCGAATCTTTTAGCTGACAAATTCAACAGTTTCTACAATGCTTTACCAGTGATAAAAGCGAAGCCAGAAACGTTAAGCGACGCCCGGTTAGCGTTAGTTGAAGCGATAAGCATAGTGCTCAGAAACTCGTTGGGCTTAATAGGCATTGTAGCACCTGAAAAGATGTAACCCAAAAACAGGTGTGAAATTGAGCAAGATTTATTCGAAGAACATAATACATATTCTGGTATCTGGGATGATTTTATGGAAGAATATGACGTTCTGGTAGTAGGGGCTGGTTCCGGCATGATAATTGCTTCAAATGCTGTGACCAGCGGCTTAAAAACAGCTATAGCGGAACATGGTCCTATGGGGGGAACTTGCTTAAACCGTGGCTGTATTCCCTCAAAAATGCTCCTCCACCCCGCCGACATAATCACTATGGTTAGAGAAGCGGAAGAGCTTGGCATAAATGCTACTGTTAACTTTATAGATTTCAAGAAAATCATGAGCAGAATGCGCCACACAGTCACAGAAGATAGTCAACTACAAGGAAGAGCAGTAGAAAATGCTCCTAAAATAAAGTGGTATAAAGATACGGGTGAATTTGTTTCAGATTATACGCTGCAGGTTGGCGACCGCACGATAAAAGCAGAGAAAATCTTCATTGTTTCAGGAGCAAGACCTAATGTACCCCCCATTAAGGGCATAGAAAAGGTGGGTTATCTGACAAGTGATACGTTATTACAACTTGAGGAACCGCCAAAAAACTTGGTGATCGTGGGTGGAGGTTACATCGCAGCTGAGTACGGGCACTTCTTCGCTGCCATGGGAACAAAGGTCACTATTTTGCAACGAAATCCCCAACTCGTGCCTGAAGAAGAACCGGAAATCTCCGATTTGTTAAAAGAAGAAATGGAGAAAAGAATGGATGTTTTCACCGACCATGAGGTTATCGAGGTTAAAGAGGAAAATGGAACAAAAATTGTAACTGCAAAAAATCGCAGCAATGGAAAATTGAAAGAGTTTTCAGCGCAGAGCTTGCTTTTAGCCGCTGGACGAACACCAAACGCCGATTTGTTGAAACCCGAAAAAACCGGCGTCGAACTGAACGAAAAAGGCTTCGTCAAAGTAGATGAGTATCTAGAAACAAGCAAAAAGAACATTTGGGCGTTTGGGGATGCAATCGGAAAACAGATGTTTAAACATGTGGCCAATTACGAAGCAGACATAGCGTGGCACAACTCCGTCCATGAGCATAAAGTTGCGGCGGATTATGCTGTGGCTCCGCATGCAGTCTTCAGCCACCCTCAAATTGCATCTGTAGGGTTCACCGAGAAACAGGCTAAGGAGCAAGGCTACAAAATTTTGGTGGGCAAAGAATATTACAAAAACACCGCAAAAGGCATAGCAATGGGTAGCCCTCGAGGATTCGTCAAAGTCGTTATAGAGCAAGAGACTGGGAAAATATTAGGCAGTCACATCATAGGACCTTTTGCACCTATTCTGATCCAAGAAATCATCAACGTAATGAATTTTGAAAACAACACATTTACGAACATAATTAGGCCTATGCATATCCACCCAGCGATGCCAGAGGTTGTTCAGAGAGCCTTCGGCAGTCTCAGAAAAGCATGAGAAATCTTTATTTTTTCTAACTTTTTAGGTTGGTTTTGTGAAAGTTTTATATAGAACATAATTATAGAACTAAGTTCTATCCTAGGGGGTTGTGGAAGGCAGCGAAAAATCTCCTTTCTCCTTTCGTTGCTATTTTTGGCAAATAGCCTGCCACAGCCACCAATTTTTTCTCATTTAAGGAATAATTTCAAATACTTAAATAAAGAACAGATCACCAGCGTCGTCTCCTTTTTTTTCTTTTTCCAACTCTTTTTTGCTGTTTTCCTGGAGTTTCCAATCCGGG
>JBKHJI010000049.1:0-10449 GCA_046538175.1 Bathyarchaeia archaeon
CGACTGTTTAATAAAAACATAGGAAGCCGCAAGCCCGAAAGGGTGTGAACGGCTTCTGAATCCTGTCCAGTACAGGTACCTGAAACCTGGGTTCAACCGGGCTAAGGGCCTGCAAACGACGGGAGTAACTCTGACTCTCTTAAGGTAGCCAAATGCCTTGTCGGGTAAGTTCCGACGCGCATGAATGGATCAACGAGAACCCCACTGTCCCCGCTTAGTACCCGGTGAACCCACGTAAAGTGGACGAACAGTCCACTAACTCCCAGCGGGAAAAGAAGACCCCGTGGAGTTTTACTGCAGCCTGTCGCTGGGATTTGGTTGCGTTTGCAGAGCGTAGTCGGGAGCCGTCAATCCCAGTTCCTCCGGGGACTGGAGTAGGCGCCAATGGAACACCGACCTTTCGTAACCATGTCTCTTACCGACGCGTAAGCGTTGGGACAACGGTAGGTGGGCAGTTCGGCTGGGGCGGCACCCCCTCGAAAAGATATCAAGGGGGCCCAAAGATCGGCTCAGGCGGGACAGAAACCCGCTGTAGAGTGCAAAGGCAAAAGCCGGTCTGACTGAATCCTCCACAGTAAGGGATTCAGAGGCGAAAGCCGGGCTTAGCGATCCTCTATGCCCCCACTGATGGGGGCTAGAGGCGACAGAAAAATTACCCCGGGGATAACAGGCTCGTCGCGGGCGAGAGTCCTTATCGACCCCGCGGCTTGGTACCTCGATGTCGGCTCTTCCTATCCTGGCCCTGCATAAGGGGCCAAGGGTGAGGCTGCTCGCCTATTAAAAGGGAACGTGAGCTGGGTTTAGACCGTCGTGAGACAGGTCAGACTTTATCTGCTGGGAGTGTTGGCCGCCTGAAGGGAAAGGGTCCCCAGTACGAGAGGAACGGGACGTTGTGGCCTATGGTTGACCGGTTGTCCGACAGGGCAGACGCCGGGCAGCTAAGCCGTCAAGGATAAGAGCTGAAAGCATCTAAGCTCGAAGCCTTTCCTGAAAAGAGGCGACCATTCCCTACGTTTGTGTGCCTGGTGACAGGTTCATTGTAGGGACGAGGGCACCCATAGAAGATGGGGTTGATGGAGCCGGGATGCACGTGTCAAGGCTTCGGTCGAGACATTTAGTCCGCGGCTTCCAATAGCTCGAGGTGTCGGGCTATAATTGGCGTGAACATTGGGTGTTTGGGTGTTATAGGTTTGCTGAGCTTAACGGTGGCTTGCGCATGTGTGGTGTTCAATACTGATGAGGTTTCAGCTGTTGCTTTGGGTTATGGTGTGACTGTTTCTTGGAAAAAATACTGGGATTTCGGTCGTCGCTTCTTTTTCCTTCAAACCGTTTTGTTGTTTTCATTATATGTGTTATCTGTTGAGCTGTAAATCTCTCCTTTGGAAGATCGGGTAAACTAGGAAATGGTTTCGGTCTGGGGGTCCCAATTTCGTCAACAGCATAGTATTCGCTAAACACACGCCTCTGAAGTTCATTGACATACCACTCGGCAACCAACACCATTTTTATGTAATCTCCCGAGTCATTAAACAATTCATGATCCCCTTCAGTGTTTGTTAAGGGTATTCCCATTCTGTAGAGTTTGGCGTGGCATAATTCATGTCGTACGCTGAAAAACGTTGCCGTCGGATACAATATTATTTGCGCGTATTTTCTAGATTGAATGAAAATTTCGGCTTTTTTTCCTGTTTTTCCTGTTCTATTAGAGTATCGAACTTCAAACTTTATGTCTTCGATGTCTAGTTTGCGTTTTGCTTCGTTTATCGTTTGCAACACTTTTTCCTTTGGTAACATCTTGCTTTATTCCTTCAAAGCTTTCTACTGCTGTTTAAACTAGTCATTCTACTGGCTGAAAGCTCTTTTGTATGGAAAATTATTTATTCACATAACATGTATCATGGAAGGGGATGATAAACATGGCTAAATGTCCTAAATGCGGTAAAGAAGTTGTCAAGCCTAGAAAGACTTGGAAGATGGCTGGCCGCCCAGACAAAAGCGGCAAAAGATTGCAACTCGAGATCGGACTTTTCGACTGTCCATCATGCGGTGCTTTCCGAAAGACACTGGGCAAAAAGAAAATATAAAAAAACTTTATCCATACCCTCTTTTTTTCTTTTTTTGTGCCTAGATCTGTTGTCTGTATCTTAAACGAAAAAGTAAATAATCAATTAAGAAACTTGAAAGCTCAAGAGGTGATTCTAGTGGACCCTGATGTAATAGTTGTCGGCGGGGGTCCCGCGGGTTCTTACTCTGCGCTCCAAGCGGCTAAGCTAGGTGTTCAAGTGATCATTTGCGAAGAGCATAATAAAGTGGGCGTCCCCTCACATTGTACTGGGCACATAAGCATAGAAAACCTGAGACATTTTGATTTACGTTTACCGAAAAACGTTTTTGAGAATGAGATTGAATCAGCAGTTTTTTACTCTCCTTCTGGCTACCGTTTTTCGGTTCGATTTCCATCTCCAGTAACATGTGTTATCAACAGAGAACTTTTTGACCAGCATCTTTTAAACATGGCGTTAGAAGCCGACGCCAAGATTCTTTACAATACCCATGTAGATTCTCTCTTGATTGAAAAAGGATATGTCAAAGGGGTCACTTTTGACCGAAACAAAAAAACTCAAAAACTAGAATCCAAAGTTGTGATTGACGCGGAAGGTGTATCTTCCAAGCTTTTGAAACGAGCTAGAAAATCGTTCTTTAAACGCCGCATTATAGTTAATGGAGTGCAAGCAGAAGTTGACAAACTAGAAGAAATGGAAGAAGCCACGGTTGAAGTTTTTCTAGACCGCAATTATGCTCCTGGTTTTTTCGCTTGGCTAGTCCCTCGCCGTGATGGTACAGCCAAAGTGGGCCTGGGAACAATAAACGGCAATCCTCGCGATTGCTTCCACCGCTTCATACACCGCAATCCAATTGTTCGTCAGCGGCTCAAGCAAAGCCATATCACCAACCTCGTTTATCATCCTATTCCCTTAGACGGTCCCATTGACAGGACAGTGTACAATGGATTATTGATTGTCGGAGACGCTGCTTCACAGGTCAAGCCTACCACGGGCGGAGGAATAACCATGGGATTGACTTGCGCCGAGATTGCAGGCAAGGTTGCTGCCCACGCCGTTCACAACAGAGATTCTTCCACCAATTTCCTTTCCCAATATGAAAGCCAATGGCGAAAGAAGATAGGCTTTGACATGGCGGCGATGAAACGTTTGAGATTTCTTCTGGCCAAATTTTCAGATAAACAACTGGACAAACTCGTCATTCTAGGTTCTCGACTAAAACTGGACAAAGATCTGCGAAACACAAAAGATGTTGACTTGCAAGGTACTTCGCTAATACGCTTGGCCAAAAGTCCGAAATTCGCGATTGTAGCCCTATATTTCTTAATAATTGGGTTCACACAATGTTATCGAAAAGAAGCTATTTCTCTTCAGGAGCACTAGCCTATAAAAACAACGTTTGTGTTTTTATTTTCCTGATGAAATTGAAATAGCGTAGAGGTGAAGAGTTGGGTATTCGGTTTGGATCGCATCTTATAAATTCCTCGACAGTTAACATAGCTAAGCACGGTGTGAGCGACGTTGCAGGAGGAATTCATGTACAAACAAATTATAGTGGTGCGAATGGATTTGAAAATGGGAAAAGGTAAGCTTGCAGCACAGGTTGGTCATGCTGCAGTTTCAGCCGCTGAAGAGGCAAGGAAAAAGAGTCCGGAATGGTGGCAAGCGTGGCTGGATGAAGGACAATGTAAAGTAGTTGTGAAAGCGAAAAATTTAGAAGAACTGCTGGATCTCGAGAGAGAGGCGAGGCAACAGAAAATTCCCCACAGTCTTATCACCGATCGCGGTCTCACACAACTTCCTCCCGGCTCGGTCACATGTTTAGCTATCGGTCCAGCGCCTTCCACACACATTGACAAATTAACCCGAAGACTTCCTCTTTTATGAACAGTGAGGCCGCCACTTGAGAGTTCCAGTAATTGAAAAACAGTTAGGGATTGAAACCTTTGTAACCAAAACTCAAGGCGTAGGTGGCGTAATAAGGCAACTATCTGGAGATTTTGTGGTCGAAGAGCTGCTTATCGATGGTTCCAAAGCAGAGGTAGAACCATCACTGCCGCCCAAATTAATAGGAGAAGGGCGATACCTTATTTGCCTTCTAGTTAAGCGTGATTGGGACACTTTGCTTGCGATAAGAAAAATCGCCAAGCGACTAGGCATCAGCGAGCGCCGTGTGCAGATCGCAGGCATAAAAGATAAAAAGGCGTTGTCTGCTCAGCACATCAGCATCGAAAATATACAATTGGAAAAACTGCAACGGATTCGAGCAAACGGCATTCAAATATACCCGCTTCGCTATTCGCCGAACATGATTTTTCCACACATGGCTTTTGGTAATGCCTTCACATTGACAATAAGAAGCATTCACCATAGCGCTCCGGTCATTCAAAGAAGAATTTCCAATATAGCGAATGAACTGCATGCTTTAGGCGGTGTTGCCAACTTTTTTGGGCACCAACGTTTTGGCACCATTCGTCCTATTACTCATTTAGTGGGTAAAGCCTTAGCACAAAATAATCTAAAAAAAGCGGTGCTTCTTTTTCTTTCCAAGCCTAGTCTCCACGAGCATCCTCAATCAAGAGAGGCGCGACAGAGATTGATGGAAGTTCAAGATTTTCGGGAAGCCTTGTATTATTTTCCGCGAAGTCTATTGTATGAAAGATTAATGTTAGCCCACTTGGCTGAGCATCCAAAAGACTACGTAAACGCACTCAGGAGGTTACCAAAACGTCTGCGTAGTCTCTTTTTGCAAGCGTACCAATCGTATCTCTTCAATCGTTTTCTCAGCGAACGCATAAACCATAAAATCCCCATCGACGAGCCGCAAATTGGCGACTATGTAGTCAAAACAGATAGCCACGGCTTGCCGACCAACAGCTACATCAAAGCTACTTACAAAAACCTTCAAACCTTGTGCAAAGCTGTAAGAAAAGAGAAAATGTACGTCGCGATTCCTCTAATTGGCTTCAAACAATCCACTTCAGAAGGGGCGCAAGGCGAAATAGAACAATTTATACTTGAAAACGAAGGCGTAAGCCAAAACAACTTTTATGTTTCTTCTATGCCCGAAATGAGCGCGGCAGGCGAACTGCGGACAGCCATAACTCCTCTCGCAAAGCTAAGCATCGAAAAACCAGCGAAAGACAATTTAAACGTAAACAAGAAGAAACTAAGAGTAAGCTTTACTCTGCGTCGCGGCTGTTATGCGACAGTAGTATTGCGCGAATTTATGAAGCCCCATAACTTAATAAAGGCAAAGTTTTAACAATTGCTCACATCTAAAAACATGAAGAAAGAGGAGCGTATATGTAATCTCCCGAAGCGGGGGATTCAAAACCTGACTTCAGCCTATAGTAGAGTGCAGAACAGCTAGGTATACTTAAATGTGAGGCTGAATAAGTGCATGTTTCATTGGACAGTGATTTGAGTAATGGAGTTAAAAGGAAGTAGAACCGAGAAAAATCTGTTAGCGGCATTTGCAGGTGAATCCCAAGCAAGAACTAGATACACTTTTTTTGCTAGCGTAGCCAAAAAGGAAGGCTATGAGCAAATATCTGATATTTTCAGAGAGACGGCTGACAACGAAAAAGAACATGCTGAGCTTTTCTTCAAACTTCTCAGGGGCGGGATGGTTGAGATAACGGCTACTTATCCTGCAGGTGTCATCAAGTCAACAAAGGAAAATCTGGAAGAGGCAGCGGATGGAGAGAAGTTGGAGTGGGGAACCCTGTATCCTAGTTTTGCTGAAGTCGCAGAGGAAGAAGGTTTCAAAGATGCAGCCAGAACTTTTCGCATGATTGCTAAGGTAGAGAACTATCATGAACGCCGTTACAGGAAATTGTTGGCGAACGTAGAGCGAGGCAAAGTTTTCAAGAAAGGGGTACCTACCAAATGGAAATGCAGAAACTGCGGCTACGTCTACGAAGGCAAAGAAGCACCTGAGAGATGCCCTGTCTGTGACCACGCGAAAAGTTACTTCGAAGTCTGGTGCGAAAACTACTGAGGTTGCCTCTTGTATGCAAAACGATGAGCCCTAATGCGTATGCGACAATTTGGCGTAAAGCATATTCTGAGTGGCCAAAGGTTTTCTAAGCTAACATCTTTTCATTTGGTCGACAAAAACGAAGTTGTACGAAATGTTTATATTGAAGCTTTACTAACCCCAATTTACTACCTATGGTAGTATAGTGGAGGTGGTAAGATTGGTGAAGAAGACTCGAAGCAAAAAAGAAATCGTAGAATCTCCATCATCTGAAGAGCGTTCTATAACGAGCCGACCCACACGTGACGCTGCACTGTCGAGAGGCTTCGACACAATCTTTAATGATTTCAGAAAAGCTTTCGACGATCTTATGGCTCCATGGAATCCCACGAGAACTTTCTTGCCAAGAACAACTGCTGGTCTTCCAGTCAGAGCACCTCTCGTAGATCTAATTGATGAGGGCGACCAGTACATTGTCCGAGCAGAGCTTCCTGGCTACAGCAAAGACATGGTTGACGTTGAGCTAAACAAAGATATGCTAAATCTAAAAGCTGAAAAGAAGACAGAGGAAGAAGAAAGGTCCCAAGATTACGTCCACAGAGAACGGAGCTATAGTGTATGCCAACGAACCATCAACTTCCCTGAAGAGGTCGATCCATCAAAAGTTAATGGAACAATGAAAGACGGAGTCTTGGAACTGCGAATACCAAAAAGAGAACCCAAACCAGAAGAAAAGATGAAAAAGGTTGAACTGAAGTAAACAAATGAAAAAAAAGAAATGTACTCCTTTCCTCATATTTTTTAAAATGGTATGATTGATTTATGATGAAAATCGATTTAGATTCGATCTTAAAGATTGTAGAGAATCCTACGAGAAGGAAGATAATAAAGCGACTTAGCGAAGAGCCTAATTATTCTCTCCAACTGGCTAAAGATCTTGGCCTTGGACAGCAACTGGTGGCAAAACATTTGAAAATCATGGAAGACGCGGGAATAGTCACACCTTCTGTTGAATCCAGCCCATATGGGCCCAAAAGAAGGACATATGTTCTCAGTAAAAGCATATCTGTAACCTTGGACGTTGCTCCTCATCTTTTCAAGTTTCAGGTTGTTTCCTTTGATACTGAACCCAAAAGAGAGATAATCTCAGAAACCTCCGCATCTCTGATGAATAGACTTTATGAAACTCTAGAACACCCCGAAGAATCCGAGAAGATCAAACCATTTACGGCGATAATGACTGACATTGACAAGAAACTCGAAACTCTCGAAAACGAACGCTCTATCCTTTTATATATCAGGAATTATGCAATGAAGGAAGCTTCACATATAATTAAGACATTTGAAAACTCCGACACTCGAAGAATACTCCATCACACAATAGACGAACGTGACACCAACGTGAAGAAAATCTCTGAATCACTGAACTTGCGAGAAGATGTAGTGTATAAGACGTTGTTAAAACTGAAAAAGAACTTCAATATTGGGGTGGATCATGTTGAAGAAGAAACAAAAAATAACTGATAAAAAGAGACGAGTCACAATGGAAAACGCCCAAAAGGAAGAAGATCTTGTGGAAAAGTTAGAAGCAGAACAAAAGAAAAATAAGGAATATTTGAACCGTTTGAAATATTTACAAGCTGATTTTGAGAATTATAGGAAGCGTATAGAGAAAGAGCTTCAAGAGGCAATTCAAAGAAGCAACGAAAAAATAATTACATGTCTTATTGATATCATGGACGATCTTGAGAGCGCTATTTCGGCTGGAAAAACCACAGAAAATAAGAACGCTGTCTTAGAAGGAATAAAAATGATTCATAAAAAGTTGCATAATCTATTGGAAAAAGAAGGACTAATGCGACTAGAAACTGTTGGAAAGCCTTTCGATCCAAACCTACACGAAATTCTAGCTGAGATACCTACACAAAACCATCAACATGGAATAGTTGTTGAAGAAGCTCGAAAAGGATATATGTTTAAAGGGAAGGTCCTAAGACCAAGCATAGTTAAAATTGCTTGCGAAGATTCAGGTGATAAAGAAAGATGAGCGAAGCAAAGACTAGAGAGCGAATATTGGGAATAGACCTGGGAACCACTAACTCGGCAGCCGCCATCATGGAGGCTGGAAGACCGGTGATAATACCCAGCGCTGAAGGTCCCACTATTGCAGGTAAGATGTTTCCATCGGTGGTCGCGTTCACAAAAGCTGGGCAACTCCTTGTAGGCGAACCTGCGAAGAGACAATCGGTCACAAATCCTGAGGGAACCGTTTTTGAAATCAAAAGAAAAATGGGAACAGACTACAAGGTGAACATATACGGCAAAGAATATACCCCGCAACAAATCTCAGCTTTCATCTTGCAGAAAATAAAGAGGGACGCAGAAACGTTTCTCGGCGAGAAACTGAAAAAATGTGTAATCACTGTTCCTGCCCACTTCAACGACAACCAGAGACAAGCCACTAAAGACGCAGGTGAAATCGCAGGTTTCAAGATTGCAAGGATCATTAACGAGCCAACAGCCGCTTGCCTCGCATACGGTCTTGACAAATTAGACAAAGAAATGAAAATAATGGTTTTCAGCTTCGGAGGAGGAACCAACGACACCACCATAATGGACTTTGGCGGCGGAGTCTTCGAAGTGCTGGCCACAAGCGGCGACACTCAGCTCGGAGGAACCGACTTGGATAATGCCGTCGTTAATCATCTCCTAAAAGAATTCAACGATCAAACAGGCATAGATCTAAGTAATGATCCAATGGCGATGCGAAGGCTTAAAGAGGCAGGCGAGAAAGCGAAGATTGAACTTTCCACTCTGCTAACAACAGACATCGACCTCCCTTTCATCGCATCCGATTCCAGTGGCTCCAAACACCTCCAAACCACACTAACCCGAGCTAAGCTTGAGCAACTTACCAGACCAATCGTTGAAAAGATTAAAGATCCAATAATGGGGACTCTCAAAGACGCGAAACTCAAGCCAAAGGACATAGATAAAATAATCCTCATCGGCGGTCAAACAAGAATGCCCCTCGTTAGAAAATTTGTGGAAGAACTAATGGGAAAACCCGCCGAACGAGGAGTAGATCCCATGGAATGCGTCGCTGTCGGCGCAGCCATCCAAGGAGGAGTATTAGCCGGCGAAGTAAAGGACCTACTTCTCTTAGACGTAACCCCCCTCTCATTAGGCGTCGAAACCTTAGGCGGCGTATTCACAAAAATCATCGAGAAAAACACGACGATACCCACAAAAAAAAGCCAAATCTTCTCCACAGCAGCAGACAACCAAACAACCGTAACCATCAACGTGTTACAGGGAGAAAGAGCCATGGCAGCAGACAACGTCTCCTTAGGCATGTTCAACCTAACCGGGATACCCCCTGCGCCTAGAGGCGTGCCCCAAATTGAGGTAACCTTCGACATTGACGCTGACGGCATACTAAACGTCTCTGCTAAAGACTTGGCCACCGCAAAAGAACAAAAAATCACCATAACAGCTTCAACCAAACTTGCAGAAAAAGAGAAAGAACGAATGATAAAAGAAGCCGAAGAGTTCGCTGAAGAAGACATAAAGAGAAAAAAAGAGATCGAGGTTCGCAACGACGCTGACTCGCTGATCTATACGGCTGAAAAAACAAAGAAAGACTTGGCCGACAAGCTTGCAAAAGAGCAAGTGGAAAAGATAGACAAGGCAGTAGCCGAACTAAACGAGTCGTTAAGCGGCAAAGACGTTGAAAAAATCCAAGCCAAAAACGAGAATTTAACGAAAATTCTACAAGAGATTAGCACCGTCATTTATCAACAAGCAGCAGCAAAACAAGCAGAACAAGAGAAGACAGCGAAAACTAACGAGACCCAAGAGAAGGTTGTAGACGCAGATTATGAAGAAGTAAAAGAAAAGAAAAAAGAATGATGCCGCGTTCTTTTACGCCTCAGGCTGGTATCTGATGCCCAACAAGCGAGACTACTACGAAGTCCTCAACATGCCTAGAGACGCGTCGAAAGAGGCGATAAAAAAGGCCTATCGCAAACTGGCGTTGAAATACCATCCAGACCGAAACAAGTCACCCGAGGCTGCTGAAAAATTCAAGGAAATATCAGAGGCATATGCTGTTCTTTCCGACGACGAGAAACGCATGCGATATGACCAATTAGGCCATGCAGGGATAAGCGGTAAATACACGTGGGACGACATCTTCAGAGGTGCCGACTTTGACTCAATTTTCAGAGACATAGGTTTCGGCTTAGGCGGCTTCGACACAATCTTTGACATGTTCTTTGGTGGGCGAGGCCGCAGGAGACGTGGTCCTCGGAAAGGAGCAGATCTGAGATATGATTTTGAAATAACCTTGGAAGAGGCTGCATTCGGCTTAGAGACAGAGATAGACGTGCCGGGCTTCGACGT
>JBKHJI010000007.1:0-39840 GCA_046538175.1 Bathyarchaeia archaeon
GCTTAACGTCGGCTGGAATCAAAATACTGATCGAAAAACTTGCCGTTCCACCTAAAATCAGAGAGAAGCTTGTAGGCTCGGTGTTAATGCCTCAAGCGCGTCTAAGGGAAGGCTTGGCTTTGGCGCAGACAGGTTTGGTCACAGCGGCCATAGATTCCAGCGACGGGTTGGCATGGAGTCTCCACGAAATAAGCTGTGCCAGCAACGTAGGCTTCTTAATTGACAAGCCACCTGTGGCCCCGGAAACTTATCAATTTGCGAAGCTGTATAGTCTCGATCCTCTGGAGCTAAGTCTTTACGGAGGCGAGGAATACGAGCTAATTGTCACAATCAACTCTAAGTCTTGGAGAAAGGCAAAGGAAGCGGTTGTACGGCATGGTGGCAACTTGGTGAAAATGGGTCAAGTAATCAGTGAAAAAATTCTGTTATTGAAGGAAAAGAGAAGAACAGTTGAAATCGAAGCGCGAGGTTACGAACATTTTAGAAGGAAAGGGAGCGGTTAGTTGATCCAATCTTGCGACGTTGGAAGTCTCCCTTACACTGGTGACATGGATAAACTTCTAGAAGGAGCAAACCATTTTGTCCATAGTCTAGATACCGATTCTGCAAGGTTTTTCGAACAAAAAGTGCTTCGCTCTTTTGTCGACAAGCTCAAGGCTGGCATTTCTATCCCGGCTTTTCCACAGTTTCGCGACATGAGTGAAATGTTCCTCTCCATCTTTCAAGGCTTGGAAAAGATGAAAGACGGTTATGCCGAGGTAGGGCGGCTCTCCGTTAAATCTGGAGAAGGGAAAGTAGCGGAGGTGGCAGTTATAGAGAAAAACGCCGAGAGGATTTATGCACAAATGAATGCTCCCTTCCAACTTCGTGTTTGCGTGACTGGGCCCTATACGTTAGCCTCATTTCTTCCTTATAGAACGAGTCAAACTTATACGCAATTAGGTCGAGTGTTGTCTGAAATTATCCAGAGGAATATTTTTTCAGTAAAACATGGCGAGGTTGCTTTAGTGTCTGTTGATGAGCCTCTTTTCGGCATGGTTGATGAGCCTCTTATAGACCGTGGCACTGAAGGTAGAGAAAACCTTCTTGAGGCTTGGGAATCTATGATGAGACAAGCGAGAGGTAGAAATATAGAGACTTGCATCCATCTTCACTGCACTTCAGATGATTTGTTCTGGTCGTTGAAATCTCTCAAAGTTGTAGAGTCACATGTTGATGACCCTCTTTACGAGATGAAAATCACTAAAGAAAGATTGGAAAGCGAGGACAAATCGCTGAAAGCTAGTGTGGCGATCGCCGATTTTGATCGATTGATTAGAGAAAAATTAGGCTCAAAGATCTCTGATGAGGTTGTTGCGGATGCTTGGAAGAGCATTTCAAAGAGAACGTTGAAACCAGAAACTTTTCTGGAAGATGTTGGAGTCATGAGGAAGCGGTTTGCACGATTAGTGGAACGATTTGGCACAGAAAGGATTGTGCTGATTGGACCTGAATGTGGGCTTCGAGGCTTCCCAACTTATTCTTCTGCGATTGAATGTTTAAGGTGTGTTTCAAGGGCTTTAGAGTAGGACGAGTAGGACGACAAGTATCTTTTTCCACAAAGGTTAAATATCAATGGTGATATCGGATTTGATATCAAAGGTGATGTTATATGTTTAAACGCTGGCTGAGCCACACAGCTATGGTTCCTAAAGGATTTCTCCGCTTTTATGTTCTCAAACTTCTCAGCGAAAAACCCATGTCGGGCTCCGAGATAATGCAAGAAATCGAAAATATGACTAGTGGAAATTGGCGCCCCAGCCCAGGATCTATTTATCCCCTAATGTCTGGGTTACAAGATGAAGGTTATACAAAAGAAGTTCCCACAGAAGAGGTTGGGATTAAGCGTTATACCCTAACTGACCAAGGAAAAAAGCTTCTAGAAGAACATATTAAAAGAAAAGAAGAGATACGCAAACGATTCCGATTTTTTCACCCATCATTCGGCACTCCGTTCCTTGACTTTTTTTGGTCGGAAATAGATTCAAAAGGAGCACGAGAGTTGCGGAATACAAGCCAAAAACTGCTTAAGGCCATATGGGACCTCCGAGAAAATCTTCGCGAAAGATACTCAAAATCTCTTATGGACGAAGCAAAAGCAGTGCTAGAAAATGCAGCCGAAAAGATAGATGAAATAAACAAAGAGCTTCAGTCCCAAGAAAAATCCAGGAGATGATTTACTGTGCCCCCAACGGTCATCGAAACAACAAACCTCAAGAAAACTTACATGATGGGAAAAGTTCCTGTGGACGCTCTTAAAGGACTTGATTTGAAGGTTGAAAAAGGCGATTTTCTTGCGATTCTGGGTCCTTCGGGAAGCGGCAAATCCACTCTTCTCAACATAATAGGCGCATTAGACAGACCGACTGGAGGCAAAGTTTTCATAGAAAACGTTGACGTTTCAGGATTAAACGATGATAAATTGGCCGAGTTACGGCGAAGAATAGGCTTTGTGTTCCAATTCTTCAATCTTATTCCACGGCTTACAGCCAGAGGAAATATTGAAATGACAATGGCTATACAGGGTTTAAGCAAAGCTGAAAGAAGAAAACGTGCCGAAGAACTTCTTGAAACTGTAGGCTTAACGGAAAGAGTAAATCACAAACCAAACGAGCTCAGCGGCGGTGAACGCCAGCGCGTAGCAATTGCCAGAGCTTTGGCAAACAATCCAGGATTTCTCCTTATGGATGAACCAACGGGGAACATAGATTCAAAAACTGCAAGCGAAATAATTGAGCTTATTGAGAGACTGAACAGAGAGGGGATCACCATTATAATTGTTACCCATGACGTGCGCATAGCATCGCGAGCAAAGAGGTCGGTGCAGATGCTTGACGGTTTGATAGTTAAGGAAACGGTGAATTAACGTGAAAATAGGCGACATTTTCTCTTATGCTTTTGGCGCGATAAGATTGAGAAAACTTCGTGCAGGCTTGACAACGCTAGGAGTAGTCATCGGCATCGCAGCTATTGTTGCTTTGCTTTCTATTAGTCAAGGTCTCCAAACCACCATAGCTGAGCAGCTTCAAACAGGATTCGCAACTGACACGTTAATTGTTTCTATTGGCGGGAGCGGTTTCGGTTTTGGTGCAATAGACATGTCTAGCTCTGGTTTCAATTTGCTGATCAACGACACTAAGATAATCGATGAAATAGAAAATGTTGAAATGTCAATGGCGATAATCCAAAGGACAAGTTATATAGAATGTGGCGAAAACTCTCTTGCACGTTTCATCATAGGTGTGGATTTTGAAAAGTATGCGAGGATTTACAGCACTTTTGCGGCTGAAAGTGGGGAGATACCCGAAAGCCTCGAGAACGAGCCAGTTGTTGTTGGAAAACGGGTAAGTGACCCTTGGAAGAACGGGACACTATTCTGCGAAGTGGGCGATCGCCTTGACATCATTTGGACAATAGGACGTCCACCGAGAAATGAAACCCATTCTGGTCAAGTTGCTGCTATTCTCAAGGAGGTTGGAGGGCTAAGTGTCGGAGGCCCCTCAGATTACAGCATTTATATTCCAATTGAGCAAGCCCAAGAATTCTTTGGAACCGATGAATGCGACATGATAATAGTGAAGTTGAAGAACGACGATCAAGAAACAATTGACAATGTGTCTAAAGCTATAAAAGAGGCTTTCAGCGGCGAAGTTACAGTAACATCTGCGACGGCTGTACTTGGAATAGTGTCAAACGTTTTTTCCACTATAGAATTATTCCTAGCCGGAATTGCATCCATTTCGCTCTTAGTGGCAGGGATAGGCATAATGAACATCATGATTGTTTCTTTGATGGAACGTACCCGAGAAATAGGAATTCTGAAAGCTTTAGGGACGAAGAACCTGACAGTTCTCTCAGTTTTTCTGTGCGAAGCTGTGATAATTGGCTTATTGGGTGCGCTAGTCGGCGTGGCTTCTGGTTGGGTTTTGGCAAATATTGCAGTAACGGTTTTCAGTAGAGGATTCAGTATACAACAGGGCGGTCGCGCTGCAGGCGGCGGGATGACCATAAACCCTGTTTTGACCCCCACGGTAATCCTAGGCGCCCTGGCTTTCGGAGTAACGGTGAGCATAGTCTTTGCTTTGTATCCCGCTTGGAGGGCTTCAAAACTTAACCCTGTGGAGGCTCTAAGATATGAATGACCACGAGATTATTGTGGTGGAGGGTTTAACAAAGGTTTTCAACAAATCCCTCGTAGCGGTTGATCATATAGATTTCACCGTGAAAGAGAACGAAATCTTCGGTTTCCTAGGACCTAATGGTGCTGGAAAAACAACAACAATTAACATGCTCATAACAGTTCTGAAACCCACCGAAGGAAAAGCCACAGTGTGTGGCTACGATATTGAGAAACAAGCCAAAGAAGTTAGAAGTTCTATTGGCGTCGTGCCCCAAGAATACACGGCCGACGAAGACCTCACTGGACTGGAAAACATTCTGCTCTGCGCAGACCTCTATGGCATTCCACGAAAAATTTCAAAAGAAAGAGCCGACGAACTTCTCAAGCTGGTTGAGCTTTCGAAGTTTAAAGACAAAAAAGTTGAAATCTATTCTGGGGGTATGCGGCGGAGACTGGAGTTGGCATGTGGACTGATAAACCGCCCAAAAATTTTGTTCTTAGATGAACCGACCCTAGGCTTAGACGTACAAACGCGAACTGCAACGTGGGGCTACATTCGACAGTTGAAAGAAGAATTCGGCATGACTCTCTTCATGACCACTCATTACTTGGAAGAAGCTGATAACCTATGCGGCCGAATAGCCTTAATCGATCATGGAAAACTAATCGCTCTCGGCCGACCAAACAAGTTAAAAGAAAGCTTGGGCGGCGACATAATGACGTTGGCCTTAGAACATAAAGATGCAGACGTAACAAGTTTAATCGAAAAAATGTCTCAGGTGAGAGAAGTGAAAAAACAAGATGGCACCTACAGAATCAAAGTCGAAAACGGCGAAGAAACAGCTCCACAAATACTGAATTCACTTATAGAAGAAGGTTATAAAGTGGTCAAGCTTTCATTGACGAAACCCACACTTGACGAAGTTTATCTTGAATATACCGGCAAATCAATGAGAGAAGAAACCGAAACTCAAGAAAGCATGTTTAGCAAACGAATGACAATGAGGAAGGCAAGACGTCGATGACCACACCAAACCGAAACTCGAAAAATCCATTACATGGGCTGTGGGCTTTGACTAACAGAGAGCTCAAGAAATGGTATAAAGAACCTATTTTCCTCTTTATGTCGGTTATCCAACCAGTAGTTTGGATGGGGCTTTTCGGCAAAGCCATGAACATTGGCTCCATCTTTACAAGTGCATCTTTTCCGGCACTACCAGGAGTCGATCCGGAGATAATTTCGCAGCAAATAATGGAGCAAACCTTTGGAACTTCTGACTACTTCTCTTACATGTCCGTGGGGATGCTTTCTTTTGTCGTCTTGTTCACAGCTATGTTCAGCGGCATGTCAATAGTGTGGGACAGAAGGCTAGGCTTTCTCAACAAAGTTCTTAGTACTCCAGTTGCAAGAGGTTCAGTAATTTTCGCCAAAGTCTTTTCGGCAGTTGTGAGATCATTAATACAAGCCGGTATAGTGCTTATAGTGGCTTTTCTGTTAGGTCTAAAATTAGGCCCAAGCTTCAATGTATCGAGTATATTCGGCGTATTTTTAGCTCTATTTTTAGTATGCATCGGTCTGTCATCTATTTTCATACTTATAGCCATTAGATCAACCAGATGGGAAACACAAATGGCAGTTGTTAACCTGCTTAACCTTCCTTTACTATTTGGAAGCAATGCATTATTTCCAACAGAGCTAATGCCCGAATGGCTGCAAACGTTCACGAAGATAAATCCGATAACTTACGTGACTGATGCAACTAGACAACTTTTGCTCTTTCAGACAGACATGGCGCAGTTAATGTTTGACTTTATCTTTCTCGCTGGCTTTGCATTAATCTTTTCAACAATTGGATTATTGCTATCATGGAGGTACCTGTCTAAATAGATATTTTATTCCATCTCCAACTTTTTAGTGTATCATTCTAATCACATTGCCAAAAAAAGCAATCTTAATGTTACGCCACAACCTTATATTTATCTGAAGATTTATGAAAGAACACCTCGCCGAATATAAGACGGTTCGTGAAGCTCTACTTTACGAAAAGCTGTCAAGAAACAAGGTGAGGTGCGGCTTATGCGAACGCAGATGCACCATAAACTTGGGAGAAAAAGGCTTCTGCAAAACCCGGCAGAACATTGATGGTAAATTATACACTCTTGTTTACGGCGACATAAGTACCATAGAAAGCCGCCCCATCGAAATAAAACCGTTTTTCCATTATTGGCCAGGCTCCACTGCTTTAACGTTATCCACTTGGTCATGTAACTTCGATTGCCCATGGTGCCAAAATTTTCATCTGTCAAAAGTTGAACCGAAACCAGATAACACCAATTTTTATCCGGTTGACACAACCGTAGATATGGCGTTGCGGCGGGAAGATGAGGGATTGTGTATCAGTTTTCAAGAGCCCATTCTTCTTTTTGAGTGGGCTCTTTCTTTGTTCAAAACTGGCAGCCGAAAAGGTTTATACTGCTGTTACGTATCAAACGGATACATGACCTCTGAAGCACTAAGAATGCTTCAAAACTCGGGAATGAATGGTTTAAAAATTGACATAAAAGGCGACACCGAAACTTATCAAAAATATTGCAGCGATATAGATGCGGATAAGGTTTGGAAAAATGTCAGAGAAGCTAAAGAGAAGGGGGTGCATGTGGAAATTGTGAATCTGCTTGTCCGTGGTGTTAGTGACGACGAAACTTGTATTAACGAGATAATAGAGCATCACATGAAGGAAGCTGGGCCAGAAACACCGTTGCATTTTAATCGTTACTACCCTGCTTATAAATTTGACAATCCGCCCACGAAAATAGAAACGCTTGAAAGAGCATATAAGATGGCGAAAAAGGCGGGAATACAATACCCATATGTTGGAAATGTCTTTGGCCACAAGTACGAAAACACCTATTGTCCAAATTGCGGCGAGCTTTTGATTCACCGTTTTAGCTATTCTGTCAGAAAATATGGCGTCACTAAAGACAAGAAATGTCCAAAATGTGGGCGAGCAGTTTCAATAAGAGGTAATTATATTAGAAAGGCTAGGACGTATTTTGTGGCCTAACACTGCCTCTATGCCGTTTCATTATTCAATCGTTTTTTTATGGTATTGGCTGAATTTTTGTCAACATTTTTTCGATGTTTTCCAACCGCTTTTCTATAGCGTCAAGCCTATCGAGAATTCTCTCTAAAATGCGCCCTGGGTCTTCTTTTAGAAAATTAGGCGACGGCGTTGGTGAGGGCCAATGTTGGTCGCTTTTTCTTTCAGGTCTTTTTGGTAATTTTGGGGGGTATATCGCTGCTTCTTTATTTTTTGTCATGGTTTTCACAATAATGATTTTGTGAATCGATTTATTAAGAATGTCACGGCTGAATAATCAATTCTCGGCTCTTGTTCTGCTGAACTCCTTGATGCACAGTTTACGTTTGTAAAAGCGTGAAACTTATAAAAGAGAGGAGTCTTAAATTTTAATCTCGTGTCGCAACCTTAAATTTCGGGCGAGCATCCTCTCAACTTGCCTTTCATTTTTCAGAGCTGTGTGATGCCGAGTACAGTTTTTCTTTTCCCTTATTTCTCACCGATTCTCTCTTTTCTAAACCTTGAATAGCGGCGCCAGGATAATTCTTTTCAAGCTCTCTCCTCAATCCTTTAGTGTCAACATCCCCATATTTCTTGACGCAAATTATGGGCTTGCTATTTTTGTCGTACTCGACTGATATAGAATAACCTGAACCAATTTCAACATGCTCTGGCTCTGTTAATGTGAAGCATTCAGGTCTATACGTACTCAAGATATCTGAAAGATTTTTCCTATGTTTTCTCTCTGCCATTTCTCAGCATCTCCTTTATAAAAAGGGGCGCCTAAATTAAAGTATTGTTTCTTTCTAATCAAGATTTCTTCTTCAGAAAAGCACTTTAAATTGTGCACACCCCTATGATATATATCTTTTCCATTTGCCTAGGCCAAGTGCCTTACGAATTGGAGATTACTCTAAGGAATTCTCGGTTTTAGCGCTTTTGTTGTGCATGCGTCAACGCATTCTAGGCAATAGATACATTCGGGGTGACTGAATTTCTCCCAAGGCAAATCGAGGATTGGAACTTTCATCGGGCAAGCTTCCACACATGCGCGACAACTTTCTTTGGTGCAGTGTATTACATCTCTTTTTAGCCCCAAAAAACTGAAACGATTCAAAATTGCCATAATAGCTCCTACTGGACAGAAGTATCGGCACCAGCTTCTAGGAGTATAGATTGCAAAAGCTAAGGCCAAGCCCAATATAACCAGGCGGGTCCAAAACAATGGTGTAAGAGAACCGATTCCACTTAAGGCATCGTTGAACGGTGCATCTCCAGAAAGAGATCTGGACGTTAAGATTGGTAAAGTTGCAAATAGAGTGTCATGTGGGCTTAAAGCGTTAAAAGGCGCTTGGGCAAAAATTCCTAAAGCGTTCTTATAGTTCCTATCTATTCCCATTACACTTGTGACCGATACTGTTATGCTAATAAACAAAATCACTCCGAGAATAAGATATTTGATATTAATAATGTCTTTATGTGTCCTCGGCGAAATCTCCATATGTTTTCTCTTTATGTACCCGAGTATTTCTTGAACAAAACCAAAAGGACAAACCCACCCACACAATGTTCTGCCCAAAAGCACTGCTACTATAAAAAAAGATGCGATGGGCAGCCATGGGAAAGTGGCGTCCCAAAACATGTACTGCATCGCTGCAAAAGCATCACCCACAGTTGTAGCTGGGCTCCCTAAACTTTGTAGAACGGGAAGAAGAAGAGGCAAAGCTTCGAAGCCAAATAACACAGCATTGAAGAGCGAAAAGAAAACAATTAGGCTGATTATCCTCAGAGTTCTTATGCGAAAAATCGTACGCTTTATGTCTACCAAACCCTCGAAATACTCCTTCTACACTCTTATTTTTTAGAACGTGCGGTTAAGTAACATAAAAAGGTTTCATTGCCCGCCTCATATCGAAATATTGTGTTTCGGAAATTATCAACAACTAGGAAAATCTTTGGAGAAGAATAAAATGGTTTTCGGAGACCATCACACGATATTGCTTAATCAGCTAGTCCAGTTGAAGCGTCTCAGCTAATACATAGGCTGAATAATCAGATATAGGCAAAACTTAATCCAGAAAAAAGGAATCGAAAGACATCATGCGCATACTATCAAGTATTATTGCACCATTCTGTCAAGCTGCGTTGCGGAACCTTGCCGTCCCTAGCGACCTCCATTTTATCTTCTTCAAATAGAATCAGTTGCCCATAGACTCCATCATAGCCAGGAGTGATCTTTGCCTTTCCCTCCCTAACTCTAACAACAGCCTCGGCAATTTTTGGGTAGCCAATCTGGGACATTTCTCCTCTAGCAACATCGATTAAAACCGCATACTCATTTCCGAATTTAGTCACCAATTTGTTGTAGATTTCCCAAACACTTCGTGAGCTGGGAGACGAAACACCAAGAACAGTTACAATGATTTCTGATAGTGGTAGCAAACGTATGTAACCGATGGCGTTCTGCGGCTTGAAATCTGTTGGTCTATCTGCGAGTTCTTCAACCCTTTGTTCTACTCCTTTTGTCAATCTTCGGCGGCATACTGGGCAACGATTGTCAAACTTTGTGGCTTCTTGGGGCGGCAGAGAAACATTACAGTTTCTATGACCTGTCCAATGATACTTACCGTATGCAGGATCTGTTTCGACTGTGAACTTGAATCTTTTTGGATCCTTTTTTCGAATGGTGTCTAGAATTTCGTTATAGGTGAAATTTGCTAGGTCAAAAACATTAGCTTCTCGTCCTATTCTCCAAGGCCAGCAGCTGTGACTATCACTGTTCGAAACTAGTGTGAAACCGTCTAAAGCGCTTACACGCCAGTTCATAGGGGGGTCAGAAGACAAACCCGTTTCTAAAGCATGAATGTGGCTAGTCATATCTTGATAGCAGTCCTCAATTCTATCGAAGCCGCTGAAGGCGCCGAAAATACTAAACCAAGGTGTCCAAACATGGGCGGGAATCACCTCGTTTTCTGATGAAACAGCCATAACCTCTTCAACTAGTTCCGGCGCAGTAATTTCAAGAGTAGGTCTTCCATCAATTGTCAGATCACCAAACCGTGCTAGTCTGTCGTTGATTTGCGCTGCAGTCTCAAAACTGGGCGTCAAAATCACATGATGAATTTTCTTTGTTTCTCCTCCAAACGCAAAAACTGTGCTCACTTCACCAGTTATCATAAAATATGTTGTGTTATTGGGTTCGGCAGGCTTGAAGAGTCCTGTATTTGGCTTTTCGGTCAACTCTCTATGTAGTTCTCTTATCCATTGAGGATGAGTAAAGTCTCCAGTGCCCACAAGATTCAAGCCTTTCATTTCTGCAAACCGTGCAATCTCTTTTACGTTCGTCCTTTTGCTTGTGGCTCGGCTGAAGCGGCTGTGAACATGTAGATCAGCAATCATCCTCAAAGCTTTCACTCCATCATTTTGTCTAATGCTTGTATTAGTGTTTATGTTATTTAATGTGAAACCAATATTTCTTAAAAAGGCTCGGATCTTCTATTGTTAGCGGCTATTCGGAGATATTTAATCAACTTTAGTTTTAGGTTCATGATGGCCGTACAATAGCACTCTTCTATTCTTCTTTGACGATTTGTAGGAATACCCTTCAGCTTTTATGGGCTAATCAACCTAATTGTAGTTGTTGTTTTGATCGTAACGGACCTCCATGCATCAGACTCAAATCTTGGGTTCTGTTATTCGCCACAAAAAAGTGACCTTCGAAAGGTGTGAGAAATAATAATGGGGCGACAATTAAACAGAACCACTGCTACCAAGAACCTGTCAGAGAGAAATTGCCGTTTTGTAGGCTCGGCGGTTATTCTCAACTTTGCCTCTGTTTACAACGTATTTGGCAAAGACTTTTTCCCAGTCAACTCGGTACAAAGCCAATATAACCACAATGAGAAGTGCTCCCGTTATGATGCCCCCTATCCATCCCCCTTCGCCTCCAAAAAGAAGAATTAAAACGTCGCGGTACACACCGCCAAAGGACGCTAGCATATAACACATCAGAGATTTACCTAGAACGGCTGGGAAGAACGCTTTGATAGGATTATATCGCAAAATGCCTAGAGGGATGAATAGTAAATCGTCTGGAAGTGGAGTCAAAGCGAAAAAGAAGATGGCCACATAGCTGTATTTGCCGAAAAGTTTGAGTAAATAGTCCATTTTCCTTTGTCTTTCTTCACTTACTATTCTTCGCCCGTAGTATCCAAGCAAGTAGCCTACAAACTCTCCTGTTGCTGAGCCAAGACCTCCCGCGATAGTTAAAAGCAAAGGATCCCATCCAGCAGCACCTAACCCTAAAATTACTAGCGTATACGGTATGGGAATAATGATTGCCATAGTGCCTATTATGCTAACTATGAATACGCCAAAGTAGCCATACTGTAACGCCAAGTTATTCATCCAATCTATAACAGCAATCGACACTCCTGTTTCTCGCTTCATTGTGCATTTAGGCTAGATGCATTTAACCCTAACTATCCAAGTCGGTGTAACAATCACATTACATCTTCATAACGTGGCTCATGATCTACTGAGTTTACTATTTGAATCACTTTGCCAATTTTTCCCAGAAGCTGAAGTTCACAATATTCTATGCCTCCCTCCATCTTTTCAAGTCTATAGCCATACCAATCCACAGTTACGTATCTAATCACAACAATATGCGGCCCAGAAAGACTCGCTTTCCTTCTCTCTGATCTGCCTGGGCAGATCAAAAAAGCCGTATTTCAACTTTGGTGAGCCCATGATCATAAGTTTTTCAAGACATTTTCTCTGACTCTGTGTTGAGCAAAGTCTGGGTTTGCAAATACTATCAAAGTCTCATTCAATTTTGGTAAAGATCTAACTCTGTCAGCCGCCTTTTTTGAACCTATAAAATTGGTAATCTGCCAAAACATGGAAGTGAAAACTCTGCTGTTTTCTTCTCCATCATCTTTCGCCAAAATCTCTGGTAACTCTTTTCTCTTCTCCCACTTCCATGTCGTATTACGCGACAAGAAATAGGATGCATAATGTGAAAAATGGGTGTTGATTTGTCTTTGTTGTAAGTTTAGATCAGACCTAGTTTTCTCCCACCTTCCTCAAAGGCTTGGATTGCATTGTCCAGTTGTTCTTTGTTGTGTTTGGCACATAGCTGAACTCGGATCCTCGCTTTGTCGCGGGCTACCATAGGATAAACTATAGGTAATGCGAAAATGTTTTTCTTCCAAATGAAGTTTGCTAGTTCTTTGGCTGTCTTGCTTTCGCCACACATTACAGGGACAATTGGAGTTTCGCTGTTTCCAGTGTCAAACCCCAAATCTTGCATGACTTTAAGGAAGTATTTGCGGTTCTTCCATACTCTTTTTACATGCTGTGGTTCAGTTTCTAGAACATCAATAGCTGCGATACATGCCGCAGCTACGCCTGGAGGGACCGCTCCGCTGAGAAGCCAGCTTCTCGATTTGTTGTAGGCAAAGTTTCGCAGGTCTTCGCCACCTGTTATGTGGCCACCTATTACACCGAATGCTTTGGAGAAAGTTCCCATTTCAACATGTACTTGATCCCGGTTCAATTTGAAATGACTGACGATTCCGCGGCCACCTTCTCCTAGGACGCCTTCTCCGTGGGCGTCGTCTACGTATACTCCTGCTCCATGTTCTTCGGCGATTTTGGAGATTTCTGATAACGGAGCTAGATCTCCGTCCATACTGAAGACACCATCTGTCAAAATCCAAATGTGATTGTATGGTGGTTGATGTTTTTCTGCTTCTTCCATGACGCGAGCCAAATCCTCAACATCTTTGTGTTTGTATATTGCCCGGTCTGCGCGGCTTAAGCGAACGCCATCTATTATGGAGCCGTGGTTAAGCTCGTCTGAAACAAAAAGATCGCCTTTGCCACAAAGCTGGGGAACTAATCCTTCGTTTGCCATGAAACCAGTTTGATATGTCAAAGAAGCTGGAGCTTTCTTGAATTTGGCCAAGCGGCGATCCAATTCTTCATGCAACATCATATTACCTGCAATGGATCGATCGCTTCCTGCACCTGCTCCATATTTCTTGGTGGCTTCTAACGTCACGTTAACTACTTTTGGATGAGTAGCTAGATTGAGATAGTTGTTGGCGCAGAGCATAATGACCTGTTTACCATCGACAATGCAGATAGGTTCGCTGGCGGTTTGAAGCTCTTTAAGCTCCCAATTCAAGCTTTCCTTTACGAGACGTTGATATTCTTCGCCTAAATATTTCGTCGGATGACGTTTTACTTTCAACAGGGTTCACCTCAAATGCTTTTCTGCCTTTCATATCGGATTTGCATTCTCTTAACTTTTACCACTCTTCATTTTTGGGAACAGTTTCAGTCAGGTCTCCCAGAAAACATATTTCATTTCTTAGAGTGATTTAAATATGTTGAACCTCACATGTTCCTACTATCAACTCCTATGTGTACATGTAGGACAGTTACAGAAAAATGACAGTGACAAAAGAAGAATCTGAAGCTTTAGCTGACCTCTCTCCCAAAAAACAATATGAATGTTTGGAGGATCTTCCAGGTGTCGGACCTGCTACCAGCCAAAAACTAAAAGAAATGGGCTTTCACACAATTGAATCATTGGCCACTGCCACTGCCCGAGAACTCGAACCTGCAGGCATCAGCGAGAAGAAGGCCCTCGACATTATTCGTCTCGCCCGCACCTCCATCCAACTTCCTTTCATAAGAGCTGATGAACTGCTTAAACAACGCCAAACAGTCGACCGTCTAACTACTGGTAGCACAATCCTCAATAGTCTAGTTGGAGGAGGTCTAGAAACCCAAACCATTACTGAATTCTATGGCGAGTATGGTAGCGGCAAAAGCCAAATCTGCCATCAACTTTGCGTCAACGTCCAACTTCCACAAGAAAAGGGAGGACTGAATGCTGCCACTCTATATATCGATACTGAAAACACATTCCGCACCGAACGCCTTGTAGCCATGGCTCAACATCTCAACCTTGATCCCAATGAAGTTGCTCGAAACGTAATCGTGGCTGACGCCTACACTAGTGATCACCAAATTTTTCTCCTCGAGAATGCTGATAAGATTATCAAAGAAAATAACATTCGTCTCATTATTATTGATTCGCTTACCTCTCACTTCCGCAGCGAATATGTCGGCAGAGAAACTCTTGCTCTACGTCAACAAAAACTCAACAAACACATGCATAAACTCATTCGCTTAGCCAGAGCCTTCAACGCCGTAGCAGTAGTCACCAACCAAGTTATGTCTAAACCTGATGTTTTTTTCGGCGATTCTGTTCACCCTATTGGCGGCCACATAGTAGGTCACACTAGCCATACCCGTCTCTATCTTCGCAAAGCTGCCCGAGGTCCTATCCGTATTGCACGCCTCGTCTCAAGTCCCTATCTCCCAGACGGTGAATGTACCTTCAGAATTACACAAAACGGCTTAGAAGAAGCCGAAGAAAACGAACGCAGAGGTCGATGAAAACCATGACTCTCCCCAAAGCCCTCGTTACTCGTTACTTTCAACTTATCAGCAACCGTCAATTCACCGAGGCAAAAAGGGAACTTCAACGCATAAAAGAAGAAATTCGAAAAACTGAATGGAACCGCGGCTACTACCGTGCCCTATATGGCATACTCCTCGCCCAAAAAAGTAATGGTAATCCCTATACATTTCTACAAAATCTCAACCTTACAGACAAAGCTATCTTGAAACAACACAAAGTCGAATTCCAAAGACATTTAGAAAACCGATTCCACGACGACTACGATCGAGGCTACTTCAGCGCTTGGCACGACTACACACGACTACTCCTCAAGATTTTAGACGAAACTAAACCCGAGAAACAAGGTCAAGCCAGCATCGTTAAATACGCCGAAACCGTTATCCAGAAACAGTAACATTAAACGTTACATGTTCGGAGCCCAGCCAATTCAAAGTCAACATTTGATTCGGCTCTAATGCACTGCGATTTTCAGGCAAGTTCCCCAATTCAAAAATGTAGGTTCCCGGCGGCAACAATGCCATATTCACAATTCCCGTCTTAGTCGTCACATTCTGAACTATATTTCCTCCGCTATCCCGCGCCACCACACAAAACTCCTGACCCGTAAACAAGTCTCCAGTCTCATTGTTGTATATGCCCACTGCCACCGACGGCAACATTAAAGAAACCACTAAAGTCCACGAGACAATCCACGCAAAGAAGTAAATGCCAATACCCTGTGTCATCAACTTTGACTGCTTCTCAACTTTTCCAAAGAACTTTAGCTTAATAATATAAAAAGTGGCAATATAGAAAAGTAGGGCAAAAGACAACCCTGTCATTAATGTGTAAATACCGGTTAACTCTTCAGCAGTCGCGAAGTACATATAGGCCCCGCATAAAATCCCAATAATCATCCCTAAAGCAGCACGGGACCAATAGATCAAAGTTAGCGGCTTCATGAACCTTCAATCCAAACTAATTTATTTTTTATATACATTCAATCACTACCAATTTAAGGTTTTGACTCCGCGAAGATAGTTTACTATAAATCCTTAAGGCGCTCTAACCAATATTTCGTTCAGAAAAAGGGAAAAAATCTTGCTGAAAACGCTAACCAGCTTCGACGTAGCTACTATCGTCCTAGAACTTAGGGAGCGGCTTAAAGGTGCCCGCATACAAAACATCTACCAGACTAACCGAAACATTTTGATCCTAAAACTTCATCAACCCAACCAGCCACCTCTAAACCTTTTAATTGAACCAGGTAAACGCTTCCACCTAACGGTCTATCTTTTGGAAAAGCCTCAAAAACCTCCCGCATTTTGTATGGCTCTTCGAAAATACCTCAGAAACAGTAGCCTCATTGAAATCAAACAACACGAGTTTGAACGAATAACATCCATCAAAGCTAGAACGAAAGAGGAAGAGGTTGAACTGGTTCTGGAGCTGTTCGGCGAGGGCAACATAATACTTGTTGATGCTCACAACGTCATTCGGCAAGCTCTTGTGTTAAAGAGAATGCGTGACCGAAATATTTTGCGAGGAGTACCTTTTCAACAGGCACCTTCGAGTGGAGAGAACCCTCTACACCTCAAGTTGCGAGACTTATCAGAACTGAAGAAGTTCAAGAATCTAGAGATAGTCCGAGCCCTCACAAAGTTTCTGAGCATAGGTGGAATATATGCTGAGGAAATTCTCCTCCGCGCACAAGTGGACAAAAACAAAGCATGCATATCGCTCGAAGATAGCGATTTCAACAGAATATTTACGGCGCTCAGCGAAATCCTTTTCCCTCTCAAAAGCAAGAAGTTTGAACCACGCATAATAATAGACAAAAAAGGAAGTTGGATCGACGCGGTTCCTATCACGTTGAGAAAGTATAAGGATTTCAAGTTTAAGAAGTTTAAGAGCTTCAATGAAGCTTTAGACGAATACTACGCAAAGACGTTTGTGCAACAAGATGTTACAGCCGTGACCGAGAAGGTCGAGGAGGAAATAGCTAGACAGCAAAGGATGCTTGAGGAACAACGGGAATCGTTACAGAAGGCAAAACAAAAAGCTGAACACACGAGAAAAGTTGGAGACAAAATTTATACTCACTTTCATCAGTTGCAAATGCTTTTGCATAGAATTATGGAGGCGAAAAAAAGCAAGAAAACGTGGCAAGAAATTGTTTCGGAGATACAAGAAGAGAAAAAGGCTGGCAAAGCGCCATCGGTTTTTTTTGATTCTTTAGATGCTAAAAGACTGGCTGTTAATGTCTCTATTGAAGGATTGACGTTTTCCTTGAAAATTCACAGTTCAATTCAAGATAATGCTGCAGCTTATTATGAAAAAGCGAAAAAAGCCGAGAAGAAGATAGTGGGCGCCGAGAAAGCCATAACGGGAACTCTGAGACGCATTGAAGATTTGAAGCAACAGAAGAAGATTGTGGTGGAGAAGACTGAGAAACCTGTTAAGAAAAGAAGGAAAAAAGCGTGGTATGAAAAATTTTGGTGGTTTCACACTTCAGAAGGGTTCTTGGTAGTAGGCGGAAAAGACGCGGTTACTAACGAGGTTCTGATCAAAAAGTACATGGAGCAACATGATTTGGTGTTTCACGCTGATATCACTGGTGCTCCTTTTGTGTTAATAAAGACAGAAGGAAAAAAGCCTTCTCAACAATCGATATGTGAAGCTGCACAACTAGCTGCTTCTCATTCGCGAGCTTGGAAAGCCAAGTTTAGTGCTATCGACGTATATTGGGTTCATCCAGAACAAGTGAGTAAAACCCCTCCACCAGGTGAATATCTCTCCAAAGGGGCCTTCATGATTCATGGCAAGAAAAACTATGTTAAAAAGACGCCGGTGAGACTTGCCATAGGAATTGACGTCAAGGTGACGCCCCCCAACGTCCTAGGTGGACCAAAAGACGCTGTTGAAAGTAGAACTGACATTTATGTAGAAATTGTTCCGGGAGATCTTCCAAGTAGCCAACTAGCGAGGAAAATACGAGAAATATTAAAGCAGAAGGTTCCGGAAAATTTGAGAGAAACGATCTCCAAACTTTCTCTTGAAGCAATTCAGGTTTTCATTCCTTTCGGAACTGGAACAACATTCAATCATTGACAACTTGAAATGCTTAAAAGAAGCCAAATACCACAGAAAACTGGAAGTCATGCTCCTAGGCCCCTGCAAGGCGTTTGGAGTAGATCTCTCCGTCATAGACGCCATAAATGTGTACTATGGTCCAGTAGGGTGCAAAGGGGAGAGTTCAAATTTTTCGGTTGTGGGTAGAGACGCTGTTGCGGTCGAAACTGTTAGAGTAATTCTCATTGGTTTAAATCCCACTAAAATGCCAGTAATACAAAAAACTGCAAACAATAGTCTAGGCATGGGATACTTTGAAAAATAGAGGTCCTAGGTTGTTCCCTCGAAAGCATCAAAGAGAAAATTAAGATCTAATGCTGGTGCAAGTTTAACAACCTTTTAATAAACCTTCTATTTATTCTCGTATGAACGAGGGATAACTGTGGCAGAAATCGGTTTAAGAACCCGAATGCTCGTTAAAGACGTCATGTCCAGCCCTGTCATCGCGGTTGACCAAAAAGAGACAGTGGAAAGAATAGCCCAACTTATGGACGCCCAACAACTAGGCTGCATAATCGTAACCGACAAAGATGGAAAACCTTTAGGGATAATCACAGAAAGAGACCTTATAACTCGCGTTCTGGCTAAAAACGAGTTGCCCAGCAAGCTTGAAGCGAAAGACGTTATGACGTCTCCTTTGATCACCATAGATCCTGATGAAACTCTCAGCAATGCCGCGAGACGGATGAGTAGGCTGAACGTGCGAAGAATGGGTGTAGTTTACAAGGGCGAATTGGTTGGTCTCATTTCCAGCAAAGACATCTTAGCTGTCACCCCTGAGCTTCTCGAGACTATCCAAGAAAAGGCTCGTATTGAAAGTGGAAATAATGAAGTATTCATGGAAAGTTTTCTGATGGTGGGATACTGCGACCGATGCGGACAATGGTCAAGCCGATTGAAAGAGGTGGGCGGCGAATTTCTCTGCGAAGAATGCCACGAAAGCGAAAATGAATATTAGCAAAACCATCGCTTCTTAGCGAGGCAGTTATAACCAGACTTTTTTTACTTGCCGATAACGATTTGTTACTCATCTTTTGGATCAAAACATTGGTTCAGAAAGAAGTTTAGAAAAAAGGAAGAAAGTGATGCTAGTTCAGAAACAACGTCTCTGATCGTTAACAAACCTTATCGCTTCAGCCTTTAATTGCTCCATCCTAAGCAATTGGGCATTCATTCTCTGTAGCTCCTCATAAGTGACGAAAACATCTGGTGTTTCTATGAAAATTTGCGAACTTGAAGCAGATTCAGTCTCATCTCCGAATATGCCGACTGCTCTCTTAAAAGATGTGATCAGCTTATCAACAATCATCTTTTTTGGCATGCCTAATTTCTTCAAATCGGTTTTTTTCATTTTTCCACCCTCCGATTTTGTTACACTAAATTAGTGTAACACATTTATTATTCGCAGACAACCTTATAAACCTTTTTGCTTTGTTACACTATAGAAGTGTAACAAGATTTATATCGTGGATCCTCAACTAAGATAGTAGGAGAATGTTATGGAAAACAGATCGAGGCTAGCCGAAATTCTGAACAAAGAGCTAGACCTGACTCCCTATGAATCAAGGGCCTACATCGCGCTAATAACTTACGGTCCTATGTCGCCTAGTGAATTAGCTCGAAAGTCGAGTATACCTAGACCTAGAACCTACGATGTTCTTCGGAGTCTCATGGAGAGGGGTCTGTTAATGGAACAATCCGGAAAGCCGTCGATATATGCTCCTATTGCGCCTACACAAGGATTACAAAATCTTCTAATCGATATCGAGATGGAAACGCTAAAGAAATTGGATGCTAAGAGAAGGGCCATTCAAATGTTGTCAAAAGCACTTTTGCACGCATATGAAAAAAGTAAAAACCTCAAGCTTGAGACGAGCAAGGTTTGGTTTACTCGCAGGGACACTGCTTTTGTCGCACTTTACAGTGAATCTATAAGAAACTGTGAGAAGGAAATAATTGTGTCCTCAACGTCTTTGCGACCTCCTGAAAAAGAAGTACTGGAAGCGGTAAAACATGCCTTGAAAAAAGGCAGGTCAGTCAGAGTCGTAAGATCGATAACAAAATCTTGGACCCTGGATGAATTAGACGATTATGAATCAGTAATCAAAGCTGGTAGCCAAGTAAGATTTCTGAACGACGAAGAGATCACGATTAGGTTCAGTATCTTCGACAAAAGAGACATTATCCTTGTTCTGCCCTCTGAATCCGGACTAGCGACACCTCAAATCGTTGAAGCTTTGTGGCTTAGCATTCCCTCTCTAGCGAGAATTTTAAGCGAACACTTTGAAGAACTTTGGAGAAAAGGCAAACCAATGCTTCCCATAATCAAGAAGATTAGAAAGGAAAAAAGGCACAATTGATCAACGAAACGAATTTGAGAAAGGCTTTCTGAATCATAACCAAAATGGCAATTATTACTAATGGCGCATTTTTCCCGTTTTTTCCGATATTGACCATTAGATGATTTATAGAGTGTCTGCCAAATATTTTAGATCGAAAGGTTTTATGCCAAATCTTGTCTCGATACTTATCAGGAGGAATTAAATTCGCCTATGATGACGCTCCGATCCATGGCAAAACTTCGCATAAAGTCACCACATGAATCATAGGTTTTGTGGAATGACATCATTACAATACTCTTTCCGATTCCTTCTCCGTCAAGAGCGAAAACTATGTTGGAGTGTTTGTCGTTCCACTCTTTCGCTTGTCTCATAATTTTCTCCTTTTCTTCTCTTGGTGGACAAGATTTCTTTTTGGCAAAGCTAAACGCTAAGATGTGGTAACCAAGTTCGGCAAAATCTGGAATAACTGTGTAGGTTTTTATGAATCCTTTTTCTAGTTGAGCGCAGGTCCTTGTACGGTGGATGTGAAACGCCCAATTTTTGGCTATTTCCCTACCGCTTCTTTTAGAATTCCTCAGCAGGTCTTTTAGCAGTCTTAGGCGTTTTTGCTTTTTCATGCACCAGTATTCACGAAGATTTTTCTTCAAAAGTTTGTTTAACTTCTCGGTGACGAAACGCGTTGGTGACGCTTCAGCAAAATCGAATACAAGCTAGAGGTGCTAATCGTTTAAGTAAGAATGTGTATGTTAGTTATTTGCAGTTGGTATTTCAGCCATGGACTGTGAAGAATTGTTGGAAGTTGATGAAAAAGAGTTTGAAAAGGCTTTAAAGAAAGCGTGGACAGTGCGCCAGAAATATTTTGGCAGAAAAATCGGTTTTTATGCGCCTAGTTTTGTCTATTACAAAACAAAATACTATAATTCTTCGCCTACTCTTTTTCCGTCCATTTCGGTGACAGGTTCCTCATGTTCTTTGAACTGTAAACACTGCGGGGGCATTGTTCTGAACACTATGTACTCCGCAGACTCGCCAGAGAAGCTGGTGAAGGTTTGCAGTGATCTGAAGAACAAAGGCGCCCTAGGGTGTTTAATTAGCGGGGGATGTCTGCCTAACGGTTCGGTGCCACTTGAAATGTTTATGGATGCGATTTCTATGGTTAAGCGAGAGCTGGGTTTAACTTTGGTGGTTCATACAGGCATTGTTAACCAAAAAATAGCAGAACAACTGAAGAACGCTGGCGTAGATGCTGCCTTAATTGACATTATTGGTTCAAATGAAACACTTAGAGAAATCTACAATCTAGAGGTTGATGTGGAGTTTTACGAAAAATCTCTTCAAGCATTACATGAGGTTGACATTCCAACTGTGCCGCATATTCTTGTAGGCCTCCACTATGGTAAGCTGAAAGGTGAATTGCAGGCGTTGAAGATTATTGCCAATTATGATCCTTCAGCTGTTATCGTAATTGCTTTTATGCCCATACACGGCACTCCGATGGAGAGAGTTGCACCACCTTCTCCTTCTGCTATAGGTAGAGTGCTTGTAGCCGCTAGACTTATGATGCCATCAACCCCTCTTGTGCTAGGCTGTATGCGCCCGAAAGGAGTTCATAGAGTGAAAACTGATGTATTGGCTGTGAGGGCTGGTGTAAATGCGATAGCTTTTCCTTCAGAAGAAGCTATAAAATTTGCAGAGTCGCTGGGTTATGAGGTGTCTTTCTCTTCTTTTTGCTGTTCTCAGATTTTTGATGATCTGAAAACTGGAAAAATCATGGGCTGATTATTTAGAGGCGAATTGCCAAAGCGAACTCATGATCTGGTCTTTGGCTATTTTGATTTGTTTGCTGAGTTGTTTTGCGTCTTCTATTGATACTCCTTGCTGGACAAGTTCTTTTTCGAATGCATTTCTCGCTTTTCTTACTTTCCATCCTAGAGTTATCCATATCCAGAAAAGTTGGGAAATAAACTGAATAATCATGGGAACCATGCTTATGATTGTTCGTATGCGCAAGTTGACGGCCTCAAAACTTCGGAAGAGAGAAGCGTCTCTAATCTTCTTCCTCGTCTTCCAACTTTAGACCCTTTTCTCTCATTTTTTCGGCCATTTTTTCTTCTATGCGTTGGCGTATAGTGTTTTCAAGCTCCTTTTCCTTTTCAGAAGTAAGCTGCTTGCCTTTACCGATCTGTTTGACGATGTTTCCTAAGCTTGTGAATGTACTCATGTAATCTTCGGTCATTTTCAAAGCCACTTCGTTGGGTATTCCGCTGTCCTTGAGCTCCTTGTAAAAAGCAGCCGCAGCTTTGCCCATGCTTCGACCTGCTTCTTCACTGAAGACGCTTGCAATTATGTTTTTGATCAAGGCAGGTATTTCTGTGGAGACCGTGCTGAGCACTAGTTTGAGTTCTTCAACGTCTTCTAAGTCTTTATTTTTATCTTTTTTTTCTAGCATTTTGCTTTTCTCCTCTTCCTATCAACGTAAGGAAGTATGTCCTCTTAATATTATGATGGCTTCAGCTTTTTTGCGTTCCGCTTCTGATGTAGCTTTTTCTGTTTCGAAGCTGGCATGTTGGTTTACCGCAACATCGATTTTTGCATTCGACGTAGATTTTTGTGAGGCTCTCTTCTTTATTCCAAACAGATTGTTCGTTTCCAAATTTGTTTTCATGTTTCATACACCTCACCATACTAGAAAGTTTGGGCATTCTAGTTTAATGTCGTGGGAAAAAGTGATCAGCTACTTGGTCACTGTTCGATAAGCTCGTATTTCTTACCGAAGCCCTTTACAGGGCGGAGTACGTCTTCTTTTTCTAGCTGTTTTAGGCGTTGTCGGATTATGCGTCTTGAAGCTTTTCCGCGCATAGCTTGAACTTGACGAGTTACAGCCGAAATGTTTAAGGGGCCTTTTACCGCTAGAGCCTGAATGATGCATCGACTTATTTCATCTTTAGCAACGTCCGGTTTTTTAACAATGCGCTCGGCTGTTTTCATTCGCGCTGCAATTTTTAGAGGTTCTTCGTACAAACCTATGCCTACTTTGGTCAGCCGCAATGACGCTGCTAGTCCTTCATATTCCGGCTTTTCAACAATTAAGTTTTCAAGGGTGTCTAAGCGCTTTATTATCAAATCTAGTTTTTTGCTGAACTCTTCAATGTTGCTGGTTGATTTGGACTGCGATTTTTTCTTTTTATCGTTCATCTCCAAGCAACACACAGAGTACCGATTACTCCAAGTCTCTGAGCCTCTTTCTTACTAACTCGCTTACCATTGAAGCTTTAGCTTTGCCTCGCACTTTTTCCATCACCATGCCCATAAGGATTCCGAAAGCTTTCTCTGCGCGCGATGCTAAAAGCGCCTGATGTTCTTTAATTAAACTGTCAACTATTTTCTCCAGTTCACTTCGCGGAAGCATATCCAATCCCAGAGCTTCAAACGCCTCTATTACCTTTGCTTTCTCTCTACTCGATAACCAGACAACAGCGTCTGGAATTGCTTCCTTGGCAAGTTTTCCTGAACCTACAAGGTGAAACAACTCCACGAACTGCTCATCAGATACGTTTTCCACCGTTACGCCATCGCGCTTCAAAGCCTTCAATGTCTCAGTCAAAATTATGGCCACAAAAGTAGGAGAAATTTTGCTCTCCTCAACAACTTTTTCGAAAAGCTGACAGTACTCAGAATCTAGAATTTGCTGGGCAAGCTTTTCATTCAATCCATGATCCTTCATTAAACGTTGCATCTTCTGTTCAGGCAATTCGGGTAAATGTTCACGTAAATTTTCGACATAATCCGCAGAGATATAAATAGCTGGCACATCGGTTTCAGGATACATGCGAGCGGCGCCGGGTCTAGGCCGCATATACCGAGTTGTCCCATCTGGTTTAGCAGTGCGAGTTTCCTGAGGCACTTCCTTTAGAGCTTCTCTTGCCCGTTCGTTTACAGCCTTCAAGGCGTTATAGGCGTTTTCGAAAGTATCTGCTACAAAAACCACCGCATCCCCTATCTTTGCCTTCACAATTTGTTTCAATGCATCCACTTCTTCTGCTGTAATCCCATAAGCGGGCAATTCGTCGGTGTGAAAAATGCCTCCTACTCGTCCCCAAAATCGGGCTCTATCTAACATCTCGGTGCCCAACCTTAAACCATGCGTCAATTCTTTCTTTAACAAACCCTCAAATTTTGGCAGTTTAGAAGCTATAACCTGCTTCTCTTTCTCCAGAGCAGTGCGGATAACCTTGCATTTGGTGTCCGCAAAAACATTTGTAACATTTATAAACTCGTTTTTGAAGTCTCGGCTTTCAACTTTGCGTTTTGCTAACTCTTCTCTTATTTTAAGGAGACTAAACTGTCGTTGAACCTCTTTTTCAACCACTATTGCGACTAACTCAAGTTCTTGTACTCCCTTTATCTCTACAAGGGCGCCATCGTTAATGGAAACGTTCAAGTCTTGCCTTATAGTGCCTATTCCCCTTTTTACCCTATCCGTTGCCCTCAGAACGCGTCCAATGGCGAAAGCTACCTCTTCTGCTTCTTGCGGTGTATAAATAACTGGTGCAGTTGCAATTTCTACAAGTGGTATGCATAGGCGGTCAATGCGATATCGAAGGATGTTATCCTTTTCATCCATTTTTCGAGCGGCGTCTTCTTCTAAACCAAGGTGTTGTATTGGAACTATTTTTTCTTTAGTTTCAACTCTGCCATCGAGTGCTACTACGCATGTGCGTTGAAAACCTGTAGTGTTAGAACCGTCTATGACAGTTTTGCGCATTACGTGGATTTCATCAACAGGCTTGGCTTTCAGCATGAGTGAGACGATGAGCGCAGTTTCTAAAGCGCTGGGGTTCAAGTCGTGTGGGGGTTCTTCATCCATTTCGACCAAACAAGATGTCTCCCTATTAGCTTCGTAGAGAATTTTAACACCTTTTTGAAACTCGAAGAAAGCAGCAGGGTCAACTTGTCCCAGCTCGCTTTGTGTTGGCCTCAGTCCGCGTAAGAATTGGATTTCAGGTTCTTCCTTGAAAAGTTGGGTTTTGCAGCCGCAGAAAAGTTTTTCTCGAGAGTTCAGTTGTTGGTGGATTTCTAGACCTACCTTCAAACCTACACTCTTATAATCGATGGTCATTGTTTATGCCTGCCTATGGCTTTCTTCATAAATGGTTCGATTAGAAAACTCGCCAGCGATGTTTTTCGTTAATAGCTTTTTGGCTTTTTCGACATTGCTGGTATGCCCTAACACCCACATCATCTTTACTAGCGCCGTTTCAGGCAAAACATCTTCCAATGGTGTTACTCCCATTTCTAAGAGATCTCTACCTGTGTCGTAGACGTTCATGTTTATCCGCCCCCAAATGCATTGAGAAGTCATACCGATGATGAGGTTCTCTTCAACTGCTTTCTTTATAGCCGAAAAGCAATGGCTACTTATATGCCCCAGTCCTGTTCCTTCTAAAACAATGCCTTTAAACCCATGGTCGATGTACCATTCGATAACTTTTGTGTCTATGCCTGGATAGAACTTAACAAAAGCCACTTTCTCTTCAAATTGGGGCTTTATAGTCAACGTTCGTTTAGTGTCCCTTTCATGATAACTCTGAGTTAGTAAGGTGATTCTGTTTCCTTCAATTCTAGCTAATGGGGCTGCGTTGACTGACTTGAAGGCGTCGCGGCGACTGGTATGACACTTTCTCACTTTGGTTCCTCGATGAAAAACAATTGATTCGTCGGAGATTGTTTCATGCATAGCAACAACAACTTCTGCAAAAGGAGCTTCTGCGGCGGCTTTTACAGCGCCAATTAAATTGGTCGCGGCGTCCGAGCTAGGTCTGTCGGCAGAGCGTTGAGATCCAACAATAACAATTGGCACGGGCAGATTCTGCAATGCAAAACTTAATGCTGCTGCGGTGTAGCCCATTGTGTCGGTTCCATGCGCAACAACAACTCCTGCAACTTCCTTCTTAATATATTTAGCAACTTGGTGGGCGGTTTGTGACCAGTGTTTCGGGGTGATGTTCTCGCTGAATACACTGAAGAGGATCTCGGCGTCTATTATGGCTATATTCGAAAGTTCTGGAACCACACTGTACAGATCGTTTGCGGTGAGCGCAGGTCTAACGCCACCTGTTCGGTAGTCGACTCTGCTTGCAATTGTGCCTCCTGTGCTGAGAATGGCTACTTTTGGAAGGTTTGGTTTTTGTTTTGGCAAAGGCGGTGCTGAAAATGTAGGTTTGGAGCCAGTTCCGACTTTTTCGATTTTAGTGTCATCTGTCACTTGGATTCCAATGTTGTAACCGTTTTTAAGTTTGATAACGACGTGTTTGTCGTCGCCAGATTCCGATCTGGGAATTAGCATTCCTTCACGGGTTTCAGTCTCTTTAGAAATGCGTAGGATGTCTCCAATTTCTGCTCCAGCCTCTTTTAGAACTCTCAGGGCTTTGCCTTTATAACCTGGAAATTTTTCACGCAACTCTTTTTACTACTCCAGCATTTTAGACATATACGGGCCATCGTATTTGTAGCCCAAACGCATGTAGTACCTCTTTGTTCCTAAAGCGCTTATAACTACAACTTTTTGTCTGTCATATTCTTCCTTTGAGATTCGTTCTCCTTCCAACAGGAGAACGGTCCCGTAGCCTTTATGCTGCCAGGCTTTAGTTATGTGTTTGCCCACTGGAACAAGCGAGCCATATATGCGAAGCTCGCGTACAATAGAAGATGGCTCTGTCGCTATTTCGGGTCGATGAGCGTCTTCAGAAGGAATGCGTAGCCGTAAATACCCTATAAGAATGTCGTTGTCTGTGTCTTCGGCGGATATGAAAACGTCAATGCCTTTTGAAGCCTCTTCTTTTGTTGTAAATATTTGAACATTTTCAGGGTTAGGCTTCGCTTTATCTCTGAGCCATCTGTGTCCAACCTCGCGGCATCTTATGCAGCGACATGTGTATCCTTCTGCTTCTAGTTTCTGTAATGCAATCTGTCTAAGATTACTCTTTTTGACTCCTGCTTCCACCAAATGGGCGGGGATATCTCGTTGAACCCGCATTATACGAATCCATGGAGGAACAATTTTCTTCACTTCGGCGGTAAGCTCAGCTGCTTCTTCAGTTGTATAAGGGGTATATTCGCCTTTTCTCCACCATTTATGAGCTTTAGTGCCTTTTAAAACAAGACACGGATAAATCTTGATCATGTCAGGTTTGAAGTTAGGATCAGCAAAAACTGTTTTAAACCCTTCCAAGTCTCTCTCAAAATTTGAGCCAGGTAATCCAGGCATAAGGTGATAAACTATCTTTAAACCAGAATCCTTCAAGATGCGTGTGGCTTCAACCACCTCTTCAACTGTGTGGCCTCGATCGACACGATTATAAATGTCATCATAAACGTTCTGCACCCCAAGCTCCACACGAGTCACACCCATAGACAGCATATGGTCTACTTCTTTTTCCTGAGAGCAGTCAGGTCTAGTTTCGACGGTTATGCCCACGTTACGAATTTTGCTGGTTTCGGAGAGAATCTTTGATTCTTCAAAGCTGTCTGTCTTGGTTCCTATTAAAGCGTCTAAGCAACCCTTGACGAAGTTCTCTTGATAGTCAATTGGTGTGCTGGGAAATGTTCCGCCCATAATTATCAGCTCCACTTTGTCAACCATATGCCCGATGGCTTCTAGTTGTTTTATGCGACTCCCTACCTGCATATAGGCGTCGTATCGGTTTTGTATCCCCCTCATAGCGGCTGGCTCATGCCCAGTATAGCTTTGAGGAACCCTTTTGGCTGGTCCTCCAGGACAATAGGCGCATGGGCCATCGTGAGGACACGGCCACGGCTTAGTCATTACGGCAATTATTGTGACTCCTGAGATGGTGCGTATGGCTTTCCTTTTTAGTATAGGTAACAATTTTCGTTTTTCGTTAAGCTTTAGACATCGTATGAGTTCTGAGTTGGGAGTAACAGTGGCTAAGCTTAGTTTTCCAGCAACCTTCACTTTGAGCATATTAACGTCTTCTTTTGTGGGCTCGGGAATTTGCATTAAGGACTCGATTATCTCGCGGCAGGCTTTTTTGTTCATTATAGTCTTCATCTAACTACACACTTTTGCTTCAAAATAAAGTTGCAGTTTGTATAGTTACTCTTTTCGAGTATAGACCACGTTACCGCCTACTATAGTCATCTCCACTTTGATATCCTTAATTTGTTTCGGCGGAATTTTGTATGGATCTCTAGAGAGTATAACCAAGTCAGCTAGTTTGCCCTTTTCAATCGAGCCCTTGCTGTTTTCTTCAAAGGAGCCATAAACCGCATTTATAGTGTAAAGACGTAAGGCTTCGTCTAGGGTTATTTGTTCTTGCTGAAATATTTCTCTGGCAACTGCAGCGTGAATGCCCAAAATCGGACTAGCGGGCTCTATTGGAGCGTCAGAGCCTCCCATCGCCACTATGCCTGCTTTCAAGAGGCTTTTGAATGCGTAAGCCCATCTGGCTCTAGTTTCTCCTAAACGGTTTGTTATCCAAAAATCGGAGACGGTGAAATGTGGTTGCACAGAAGCGATTACGCCAACTTTCTTCATTTTTCTTATCAGTTTCGGGGTAAGGACAGAAGCGTGCTCCAATCGGTGTCTGTGGTTTTTTTTAGGCGTCTTCGCCAATATTTTTTCTAATGTTTTCAAGACAACCTCAATTGTTCTGTCGCCTATAGCATGAATTGCTAACTGCAAGTTTGCCTCATGTGCTTTTTTCACGAATTTTTCCAATTGTTTCTGCGAATAGAGCAGCATCCCCTTAGTTTCTGAAGCGTCACTGTATGGCTCTTTAAGTGCTGCTGTCCTAGCGCCCAACGAACCATCGGCAAATATTTTGACGCTACCCATCTTGATTTTATGATCTCCAAAACCTGTGAATACCCCTAACTCGGTAAGGTGTTCAAGATATTCAACCGGTACCAAAGCATAGATACGTAGTGGAAGAATATTACGTTTCTTCAATTCTTGAAGTGCCCGCATCTCTGCGGTCGAGTCTATTATCCAATGAACAGTGGTAAGGCCTTCCTTCACCATTTTCTGACAAGCTAACAAACATGTATTCGCAACATCTTCTTCGCTAGGTTTGGACAAAACATCAAAAATGAAGCCGAGAGCTCTCTCAAATAGAATACCGTTGGGCTCACCACTCGAGTCTTTTTCAATGTGCCCATCTTTGGGTGTTTTTGTTTCTTTGGTGATTCCAGCTAGCTTCAAAGCTTCTGAATTGACTACGCCTAGGTGACCGCATACTCGGATCAAGAGAAGAGGGTTATCAGGCGCAACCTGATCCAAGTCGAAACGCAAAGGATATCGATGTTCGGCGAGTTTATCTTGATCCCACCCACGACCAATTATCCATCTCCCTTTAGGAGTGTCATCTGTCCATTCTTTGACTTTTTGCTGAATCTCCTTTATCGATTTTACATTACGTAGATCAATCTGAGACAAACTTCGCCCCAACGAGGCGCCATGTATATGCGCATCGACAAAGCCAGGAATAACTGTCCTACCTTTTAAGTCGATTTTTTCGGTGCCTCTACCAACGTGAGTAAGAATTTGCTTGCTAGTGCCCACAGCAACAATTTTTCCATCTCTTATGGCTATAGCTTGAACTCTTGGCTGTTTAGAATTCATGGTGATTATATTTCCGTTTACTAGAACTAACTCCGCGTGAAACATAAACAAAAAGTACTAGAAATTGCTGTTAAAAGGTTTGTCTGCAGTGCTTCTATCGGCCCCAGTTTTGACCGGCTTTGCGTTGTAGAATTATGCGTTTTTCGAAATTTCGCTTTGCCCGTATTCTTGGAGGAGGGCTTTTCTTTCGGACTGCCTCTATTTTAGGGGTTTGGCTACGAACTTTGCCTGCTTTTGAAAGTGAACCGTGTGTAGGCATTTTTGTTTGTCACCTTCCGTTGAGAATAGTTGTTTGGACTCTTTTAAGCATTTCTAGTTTCTTTTGAACTGTTCCATGGCTACTTCAATTCTTGCCGATGGCTTTTATTTTTTGTTTTTGGTAATTTCGCCAAAGCTCATTCCTTCCTGCAACTCCCCAACCCTTGTCTGCATTTGCTAGGGTAGCGTCAGATTCTACGGCAAGACTTTCAAAAACTTTTGGGTCTTAATAAATCACACACTCAACTATTAATGGATCGGTGGTTACTTCTGCGTCGCATGCCTCAGTTGAAATGAGGTTAGCCTTAATCAAGACTCGATTTTCTTATGTTTCAATTCGCCAGCAAACTCGACAGTCTTACCAGTGTTTCTAACAATCTCGGACCTTTGACAATCGATATCCTGACCATTGCGATGCCACAATAGCCCTATGCCCTGAACCATTTGAATATTAAGTATTGAATCCTCTTTGCTTCCAGATCTGGAATTGCAACAATGAACCGTTTGTGTACAGTGGTAGCGAGTCTTCCAGCTTTCACAATCTCTGTAGCCGTTATTTCCTCTTCGCCTTTTTTCACCGACACCATATAAGGTGCATGTTCAAGTCCTGGTCCATGCTTATAAACGGCAAAGTCGCATCCATATTTAATTCCCGGAGTTACAATGAAACCGTTGTCTCTCAGATCACAGTAAACCGCATATTTTAAGTCAAACTCCTCGTAAAGTTTGCGAGCCCTTTGCCTAAGCTTCCGCAATCCAACCTTCATTTCTTCGGTGCCCTCCCAAACTTCAATAATCTTTTTCTCGACAAGGTACAATCCTTCCATAAGGTCTAAAACTAATGGAACGTTGAATTGAACTATTTTCGGTTTAGGTATGCCTAACGGCTTGCCGTAGTACCCCATCTTATAGAGTTCTGCGCTCTGTTTAGGATTCCATACTACAAGGAAGTTTTCGATAAATTCCACCAGAATGGGCTTGCCGATCATTTTTAATCTCAACTTTTTACATGGCAAAAGATAGTATGCGGGCAGCGTCGGAAGCGTCTTCGGCTTTATCAGCTATGTTTTCTAGGAGTTGTGTTATATCCCTCAAAAGCAACATTACTGGGATTTCTAGTTTGCTGTTTATTATCTTGACTTCCAACTCTCTGTAAGCCTCGTCCACCAATCGTTCGGCAATTTCAACTTCTTTCGCTTTTTCCAAAGTTTTCTTAGAGCCATAAGCAAGAGTTATGGCGGTTTCTCTAAGTCTTATCACAGCATCTAATGTAGCGTCTGCAAGTTTTCCAAGATCGTCCTTAATATCGGATGGTACTTTCCACCCTCGTTCCATGATGGAGAGTAACCAGAAGGCTATGCCTTCGCAAAAATCTGCGATTTCACTTGTAAGATTTGTGAAGCGCAAAAAGTCTTCTCGATTTATGAGTATGGCCCCTATTTGGGCGAGTTCCTGAGATACCATGCGTCTGGCTTGATCTACCTCTTCTTCTGCCTTTCTTATATCCGCGAAAACCTGCCTCGCAACTTCTTTGTCGCCATTGACAAAGCAGTCAACCATCTGAGGAACTTTACGGCTAATCTCCAGCACCTTCCGTAAATGATCCTGGCAAACACTAAGTGCTCTTCGTTTAACGCGTTCTTCTGTTTCGATGGGCAGAACCAAGCTCCCGCCTCAAGAATGCCCGCGAGGGCATTATTATAGAATGCGTGAATGCATTAAAAAATCTACCGTAACTTTGGTTCATTCTCTACAGATTTTCTCCCATGTCTTCAAATTTCTTCTTGTAGCTAAAGTACGCTCTCAAGTTTTGGAGCAAGTTATCTATTTTGACACGGAGTTGTTTCCATGAGTCACGATCCCGTATAGTTACGGTGTTGTCCTGTAAGGTTTGATAGTCAACAGTAATGCAGAGGGGCGTGCCAGCCTCGTCGGCTCGAGCATAACGTCTTCCGATCGAGCCTGCTTCATCATATTCTGCTGCAAGATTCTCTTTCATCAATATGTTCTGCAATTTCTTTGCTTTCTCTTTTAGGTCGTCTTTGGCGACTAGTGGGTAAACTCCTACTTGTGTGGGTGCAAGCTCTCTGGGAAGTTTAATAAGCGTTCTATCCTCTCGTTTGTCATAAGCGTGTTCTAAAGCTATGTAAACAAGTCGGTCTATTCCAAAGCTTGGCTCCACTACATGGGGTATAAAACGTCTTCCAGTTTCTTCTATTTTTTTGCGGACAACTCGGACATGTTCAGGCAGTATTTTGAATCTGTTTGCCATATAGTGCCCTTTTTCTTTTAGTGACTTTTCCACTTCTTTTGGATCAGCTTCTGAAAGCAAAATGGCCACTTGTGAAGAGTGTTTCTTGAATGTGGGGCCGATTTTGGCCAAAACCGGCTCTACTATAAACTTTTCTATCTTTATGGGTTTGTCGTATTCCTTGAAGACTTGCATTTCTACGCCGCTGTGTTCCATGTGACGTTTTAAGTCATAGTTTGTGCGGTAGTTGTGTCCTGAAACCTCTGTCCATCCCCATCGGTCTAAGAAGATTTCCTGGTCGTAGCCTTGCACCGAATAGTGGGCTCTTTCCCATTCTAGTTTTTCAATGAAACGTTGTCTGTCTTCGGGAACTCCGAGTTGGTTTAGAAAGTGTTTTGATAACACCATAAAGTACGCTTGCCACTCTGTTTTGATGTAACTTCTCTGCAAGGCTTTTTTGACGGTCGCTTCTATGGCCTCTTTTGTTCCTTTCTTTTTAAGGGCTGCAGGTATAAGACGTAATGTTTCGTTTTCGACTTCTTTCAACATAGGGCATTGAGGGTCTTCAGGATCAAAGAAGAATTCAATGTCCGCAATGGTGAACTCTCTTAGCCTCACTGGGCCTTGTCTGGGCGAAATTTCGTTTCTTAATGCGTGGCCAATTTGAACTACGCCAAAAGGCAGTCTTTCGCGAGCACTCTCATATAGGCGTCTAAACTCCACGAAAACACCTTGTGCTGCTTCCGGTCTGCCGTAGCCAACCGCGTCGGAGTAAGGCCCAATAATGGTGGTGAACATAGTCATGAAGTATTTAGGTTTGCCTAAGCTACCACTACATTCGGGGCATTTTATATTGTGTTTCTTCATCTCTTCGGCTAGTTCTTGAAGGCTGAATTTCTCTGTTTGGGTATCGCTCATTTTTGCTTGTTCTTGAAGTAAGTGGTCAGCGCGAAACTTCTTCTTGCATTTTAGGCATTCTACCATCGGCTCTCTGAAGGCTTCGACGTGGCCTGAGGCTTCAAATATTTTCGCCGGCATCACAATTGAGGACTCGATTTCGAGAATATTGAGAGGCTTAATGAAGAAGTCTCTAAATTTTGCCTCCAATCTTTGTTTGAGCGTGGCGCCCAAGTGTCCGTAGGTGATGAAACCACTGACGCCGCCGTAAATTTCGTAAGAAGGCCAGAAGAAGCCCCGACGTCGTGCGAGTTCACTGATGATTTCATATTTGTCGGATTTCTGCAAAGAGCGTTTAACAACCTCCTCCAGTTGTTGTTCAAAGCTTTAATACATTTCCTTATAATAAAGGAAACGACGTCATCTGATTTTTGCAAGTTCTTCTTCGAATCTCGCTGTCATGTCAAGTTTCTTCTTCATCTCTTGCTTCAAATGTACAATTGTCTTCGTAGGAGAGGGATCAACACCTCCTAACAAAGCGAGGTATATGCTTGCAAAATCTCCCAAGTACATACCTGAGAACATTTTTGCTAGCTTGAGTTTACCTTGTACTTGGATTTCTAAAACCTTTGAGACCTTTGGTGCCACGATTTGCTTTGTTATTTCGATTCTATGTTTGATCTCTAATGATTCGTCAGGGTCTCGCAGAAATATTGTGGAAAAGGTTTTGGTGAGCTTTTTTGGCGCTTCCCATCCTACAACTTCGTTGTGATTGAGTTCAGGGAAAACGTCGAATTTGCTTGGCACTTTGCTGTTTTCGTTAAATTGACATTTTAACCGCCTTGCTATGGCGCTATACTGTCTAAATCCGTAAACTATGGGTATTGTGCCTTTTATTTCAGAAGCAAGTCTTTTTGCTTCGTTGCTTTTCAGATATACTTCCAGTCCATTTTCTTTGCTGATCTTTTGCAAAATTTTTAAAGTTTCTTCTATTTCATCCTTCACTTCTTTGATTATCTGTAGTTTTTCAATCACTATTATCAGCGGGAGGGAAGTGTAAGCAACTGCGGCTCGAGGAGCCAAACCTGAAGGAATAAGCATGTGGGGAATTTTTAGCTTCTCGGAAAACGATTGAAGGTGACCTCCTGAAGTAATCGTTAAAATCGGGCAATGGCGTTTTACAGCCTTCAAAAAAGTGTTAAGGGTTTCCTCTGTTTCTCCAGAATAGCTTACGGCGATAACCATGCTGTTTTCGTCGGCATATGCCGGTAAATCATAATCTCTGCAAACTTCGACGGGAATTGATGCTCTGTCATAAAGCCAATCTTTTAGTAGGTTTCCACCTATGGCTGAGCCTCCCATACCTGCAACAATAATATTTTCAGGTTGGCCGAAGGGAATTTTCACTTTTTTGGCTCTTTTGATGGCGTCTCTGCAGAGATCGGGCATTTTTTCGCATGTTTCAAGCATGCCGCTTTTGTCTATGCTTCTAATTTTGTCTGGCTGATCTAAAATTGAGAGTTCTATCATGCTAGCATCAACTTATCATATTTTCTGTGTTCAAACTTTTAAAAGCAGAGGTAGTTTTTAAGGAAAGAAGATGTTTCTATTCTACAGAGAAGAGAGAATGAAGAAATTGTCGTTTAAACGTAAATTGTCAATAGCTATTCCTGCTTCGCTGGTTTCCGACATCCCTCATCTCAGAGAAAAAACATTGAAAATCGGAATGGTGGGAAGAGCTGCCGCAATTTTTGGCGTTGATGAAATCGTTGTTTTTCCTGATTCGCTTAAGCTGAAACAGTTTCAAGAGATCAACCTCATCGTCACAGTTCTTTCCTACATGGAGACTCCCCAATACTTGCGAAAACGATTATTCAAAATAAAACCTGAGTTAAGGTATGTGGGCGTGTTGCCCCCTCTTCGTACGCCCCATCATCCTCTAGCGAATCATGTAAAAGATTTAGTTGACGGCGAATATCGTGAAGGCATAGCGGTGTCGCACACTAGAGAGGGAACCCTCGTAGACATAGGCCTCGAACAACAGGCCTTACTAAAACACAAAAAAATACCCATAAACATGCGAATCACGACTCGAATAAAAAAAACCAAAAAAACCTTGAAAGTCGAAATCGCAAATCGCAATGAAATCAAAGAGTATTGGGGTTACAGAGTGACCTCTCCCGACTTAATGCTCACAAGGTTTTTGAGAAAGGAAGCTTTCGACTTATTCATAGCTACCTCAAAATATGGTGTTCCTTTTTTTGAGGCTTCAGAAGAATTAACATGTCGATGGAATAAATCGCCTAAAATTCTCGTGGTTTTCGGAGCCCCCCAGCAGGGACTTTACGAAATTGTCGAACAAGAAAACATGGACTTAAACAACCTCGCTGATTTTGTGATTAACACAATTCCAGATCAAAAGGTTGAAACGATACGCACCGAAGAAGCAATCTTAGTAACTTTGGGGATTCTCAACTTGATGGTTGCCAAAGGTTAAAATCTAACCCATTTCATATAGTGGTACATGACTTTCGACATCGTGCTTCCTTCAATTGTCAGCATAGTTGCAATAACTACAGTTTTACTCTACGCAAAATTTGAAACCAAGCTGAAATCGCTTTTTGAAGAAAAAGAATTTCGCGTTCGCGACTCTATTTTTCTTGTGGTCGCTATGAGCTTCATGGTTACTGTTATCGTGTTCGTGCCGCAAGAAGCCATTAAAGTTCTGTTTTTGGTGGCCTACTTTTTTGTTTTGTTCCTTTTCACTTATGTTGCAGTAGAGAAATGGTATCTCGCCGTGTTGCCGCCTATCGCTTTTGTAGCGCTCTACCTCTTTTTCTGGGATCTCATTTTACTTAACATATTTGCAATACTTTTCGCCGTATTTGTTTCAGTTTATCTGGGCGGTTTGTTTTCATGGACTACCGTTTTGATTTTTGCTGGGTTGATCACTGTTATGGATGTGGTCCAAGTTTTTGTGACCGGATATATGGGTGAAGCTGCAACCAAGTTAATCGGACTTCGACTACCCGTTCTAGTTTACGTTACTACTTTTCCTAGGGATGGATGGATTGGTTTAGGGCTGGGTGATATATTTTTGGCTGGGTTATTGTCCATCCAAACTATGCTGAGGTTTGATAGAAAGACTGGGGTAATCTCTGCGTTGTCGATGGGAATCGCGTTTTTTATTTATGAAACCATTGTGTTTCATTTTGAGTTTTTCGGCTTTTTCCCAGCTACTATTGTGGTGCTATGTGGTTGGCTTCTTGGTCTAGGAATACATCGCCTTGTCGGAGAGCGCGGTTCGTAACCTTTATAACTTGATGCTTGCATTGAAACAGAAGCGAGTGGTATATCATGGGGCATAGAAAGAAAAGTGCTCCGAAGCGTGGTTCATTAGCGTATTTGCCTAGGGCACGCGCCGCTCGAGAATCCTGCCGAATACGTTATTGGCCTTCTATGGCTGAGGGCCCTAAGCTTTTGGGTTTTGTAGGTTATAAGGCCGGTATGACTCATTTGTTTTATGTTGACGATCATCCTAATTCTCCGAATTTTGGCAAAGAGGTCAATGAGTCAGTTACGGTTATTGAGGCTCCATCTATTTTGATCTGTGGTGTTCGTGCTTATACTCGGGACGAGTATGGTTTAAAGGCTTTTACTGAGGCTTGGATGAAAGAACCGCCGAAGGATTTGGCGCGTGTTTTCACATTGCCCGAGAATTTTAAGCCGGAGAATGGTTTGAAGAAGATGGAGGAAAATTTGGATCATATCGCTGAGTTTCGTTTGTTGGCGGCTACTCAGCCTCGGTTGGCAGGGGTTAGGAAGAAGAAGCCGGAGTTGGTGGAAATCAAAGTTGATGGATCTCCGGTGAGAGAGGCGTTTGATTATGTTAAGGGTTTGTTGGGCAAGTCTGTGGGAATTGCTGACGTATTTAGGGAGGGCCGATTTGTAGATGTGGTGGCAGTTTCTAAGGGTAAAGGGTTTCAGGGGCCTGTGAAGCGGTGGGGTATTAAGATTTTGCCTCGCAAGTCTAGGAAGACTAAGCGAGGTGTGGCGTGCATCGGTCCCTGGAAACCGTCTAGAGTTCTGTATACTGTTCCTCGGGCGGGGCAGATGGGGTATCATCAGCGGACGGAGTATAATAAAAGAATTATGAAGATCGGAGTGGATGGTCGAGAGGTTACGCCTGCTGGTGGCTTTATACGGTATGGTATAGTGCAGAGTCCGTATGTTTTGCTGGCTGGAAGTGTACCTGGCCCTTCTAAACGTTTAATCAGGCTACGTGTTCCAGCTCGTCCGCCTGAGAGAGTGCCAGCTGAGCCTCCCAAGGTCATAGAGGTTTCGGTAGCTTCGCAACAAGGTTAAGTGGAGGTATAGTAAAAAATGGGTAAGGTGACATCCAAGATTTTTGATTTGAAAGGGGCACCAGTAGGTAAGGTTAAGCTTCCTGAGGTGTTCAATACATCTTTACGGCTTGATGTGGTTAAGCGGGCCGTAGTGGCTTTGCAGAGTCATGGTTTCCAGCCGCAGGGACGCGACCCGATGGCAGGCAAAAGAACTACCGCCGAGTCTCGAGGTGTAGGCCACGGGATCGCCCGTGTGCCTCGTGTGAAAAGCGGTATGCGGGCAGCTTTCGGTGTTAGCATTGTGGGTGGTCATCAGGCACATCCCCCGCGGTCGGAGAAGAGAATTGTGAAAAGAATTCCCAAGAAAGAGAGGCGTCTAGCCCTGAAGTCCGCCGTAGCTGCCACAGGTGTGAAAGATGTGGTGGCTAATCGGGGTCATTTGGCGGAGGATGTTCCAGATTTTCCGTTGGTAGTAGTAGATGATTTGGAGGGATTAAAGCGGACAAAGGATGTGGAGAAAGTGCTTTTGTCGTTGGGCGTTTGGGGTGACGTTTTCCGAGTGAAAGAAAGCAGAAATGTTCGCGCAGGGAAAGGTAAAGGTCGCGGGCGACGATATAAGCAGGCTGTAGGGCCTTTGATTGTGGTGGCCGAGAATCGGGGGATTGTAGAGGCGGCGCGGAATTTGCCAGGAGTGGACGTAGTGTTAGTAGATGGATTGAATGTGGGATTATTGGCGCCAGGGGCGCATCCGGGTAGGCTTACGCTTTGGTCTAATTCTGCTATTGAGCGACTTGGTGAGAAGTTCAAGGGTGATTAGCAGTGGAGCCGTACGAGGTTATTCTGTATCCGTTGATGACTGAGGTGGCGAGCCGGTTATTGGAGACTGAGAATAAGTTGACGTTCATTGTGAATTTGAAGGCGTCTAAAAAGGATATTCTAAGGGCGGTGGAAGAATTGTACGAGGTGCAGGTGGAGAAGGTTAATGTTTTGGTAACACCTCGAGGAGAAAAGAAGGCTTACGTGAAACTGCATCCAGATTACAAAGCAGTAGATGTAGCTATAAAACTAGGAATACTATAACATGGTCAAGGCTGTACAACGAGGTTTTGCTTCTCCCTTGTGGATAACGAAAGAAATAGAAGTGAGAGAATCCATCGGTGCTCTGCTGTAAGTTGTAAAGGGGCATCTAGGCTGATAAATAGCTTTGAAGTTAACACAGAATAGTTTCATTAGATAGAGGGAAAATCGTTAGTACCTATTTCTGGACGAAGTATTAGGAAAAAGCTACCTTAATAGCCGTGAAAATTTATAATTACTTACTTGGAGAGATATCGAACTTTGCTGAATAGGAGGTTACGGTTCTTGAAAGAGGCTCTTCTCAAGGTAATGGCTGCAGTTGTTGTTTTCTTTGGGGTGCTATTTCTATTCGTGGCTATCAAAGAGTTGGTAATAGGAGATTTTGTAGATGTATTGCTTTTTTCGAGCAGTTTTACAGTGTTGATTCCTACGACGTACGTAATTTTTACACGTCCTAAGTTAGTTTATGGATTTCTCACTAGTTTAGAAGAGGTGTTACATGGTTTTGTGTTAGAATTCTTCAAAAACGTCAACCGGAAGATTCGATCAGAACTCTCTATCATACGTATGGAGAAAGAAACTACAACGCACATTCGCTTGTTGATCAAAGCTTTCAAGTGGATTGTGTTGCCTTCAAGTTTCCTTTACTTATCTTCATATTTCTATCTTCAAGGATAGTACTTTTGATGCTGTGTTTTTGGGTTTATCGATATTTTTCTACAGTAATTGCCTTCCAGACTTGCCGTTCATATATAGACGAAAGCCTTATGAGGTGCGCAAAGATTTGTCATGGTATAAGAAGTATTTCCTTCTGTTGTTGGCTCCGTTGTTAATCTGGGCTTTTTTGTCAGGCCTGCATTTAGAATGGGCAACGACTGAAAACTTCCACAACTTCAAATCTTTGACGATATATGGCGTGTTTCTCATCTTCATAGGTCTTTTCTTATATGGAGATGTAATGAGAATTCTTTCTCTTCCGTTTTATGGTGTAATAGGATACTTAACCCATTTGAAGGTTGATAGAATATGGTGAATCCATTCCACAGTTGGTAACGCTACAAAGTTTAATGTGATGAGTAAAAGCAATTCAAAGAAAAAACTCCACCAAGAAAACACCTAAAAGTACTAGTACCCTGCAAAACCTACCAAACCTGAAAACGCGTATTTGTCACTGC
>JBKHJI010000050.1:0-10299 GCA_046538175.1 Bathyarchaeia archaeon
GCTTCACAGCTTCTTGGACGGCTAGCATGTTTGGCGAATAGGCATAACGGGTTCCGGCGTTTTCCAAGACATCTTTCAAAGTTATGGCCAATTTGGGTTTTGGATAAAGAGGTTTGTCTGATGCTGTCCCTGAAATAGCAACACCTTCAACCACGCCGTTTTGCAAGGCGTAACTAAGAAGTGCAGTAACAGCCCCGCCGTCTTGACATTTTTTCAAGACGTTGTCATCAGCAGCTTGAGCCAAAACAAGACGTCGATAAATTCCGAAGCTTTCATCATCATCTTTTCTTTGTCTTCCGAACAGAAAATTTTCTGCCGCTGACCACGACCAATCATATTTTGGGCAAACCTGAGGACAAATGCCACAGTTTTCACATTTTTTCACAAGGTTCGGTTGTTCCTCATTATATTCTAGACAGCCAAAAGGACAGACCACCACACAAGTAGCGCAGCTTACACATTGACCAGTTGAAACTACATCCTTCTTTAGAGATTCTTCAAACCCCAGCTCATGAGTATTCACATTTAACCCTCAATGAATAGTAAAATGGTGCAAGATCTACATAAGCCTCGTGGCTAAATGAAAAGACTTTGAACTTTCTTTGATTGCACTCATAAGGTTCGTAGCTGTATGAACCACCAAAGTAGTTTAAGAAAGCTATTCGTGTGCTCTTCTTTTCCTGCATCTGCCCGCTATTTGGAAATCCGGTCTAAATGTAATTGTTTTCTATTAGTTTTCCCGTGCTATGTGCAAAAGATTTTTAATCTTAAGGGGTCTCTTTAGGTCAAGATGATGTCTCGTGAAAATAATGCATGAATTTGTTCCAACACGCAAATTCTTGAGGCTTGCTGAAGAGGTCAAAGATCTAGTTGATGGATGGAACGTTACAGATAGTGCTGCTGGTATGCCTGCACCAAGTGGTACTGTTGTTAGTTGTGTGCTCAAAACCAAATACCCTGATAAAATAGTGATACCAATATTCATATTGCACTACAAAGGTCTAGTGGAAGTGGGAGGTCTAGCTTTAGCGGCTGATGCTATTGGTCTCGACGGCCTTGTGCTTACCATGGGTGATATCCCCCAATACGGCGAACCCATAAAAATGTTAAAATCCTCTGAGGAAGCTCGGGAATTCTTAAGTACAAATGTACGGCTGAAAAATCTCAAGTTGGGCTGCCTGCTTACGGCACGCCGTTCTGTGGAAGACAATATCGCCAGAGTTAGAGACGCATGGGACTTCATCTTCTTTATGAGACTTCAAGACAAATCTTTTCCTATATTAGAGCGGGTAGCTAAAGAGTGTAAATCTCTGAACAAGCCTATATACTCATATTTACTGGTTGAAACACCTGAAAATATAGAGACTATAAAAATGATTGGATGGCCAGTAACCACCTCCATAGACCGGGTTGAAGAATATGTGGCGAAACTGGAAGGCGTTGTAGATGGTGTAATTGCAACATGTGCTGGCGACCACGAAGGCGATAAGGAGCTGTTAGAAAAACTCCAAAAATTTAGAAAGTAACCGACCTTTCACTCGGAGATACTCTATCCTTATTTTGCCTTTTGTTTAGTTTTATTTTCAAAACTTTGAGCTAATAATACGTGCTGGGCTACGGCGAATATAACGACGGTTTGACAACAATTACCATACAAGCACGTAAATCGCCTTTGATTAAGCTTACACATAAGAGTAGTTGCAACTGGCCTACTGGCAAATGTTGATTTACGGTCTGGCCTTTTTCTCAAACTGTCTCTCAAAGATCTCTCGAATTCTTTGAACAGTATCTACCTCTTCAACATTCTTATCATCGCGAATACGAGAAATTCTTGCAAAACGGAGAGCCATACCACATTTGTATTTTGGACTCTTTTGAATTTCATTGTAAACCACCTCAACCACAACTTTTGGGACAACTATTACTCTATGTCCCTCTTGTTTTACAGCTAACTTTTTCAGTCGACGAGTCATTTCAACAATCTCGGCGTCAGTCAAACCCTTGAACGTCTTCCCCACAGTCAACAATCCACCTTTATCCACATCTCGAGCGGCTAGATAATAGTCCGAAAGCCATCCATGCCGACGTCCATATCCGTACTCTGCCGCCGCAATAACTAGATCTAAAGGCTCCAAAGTTTTCTTAATCTTAAACCACTTCTTGCCACGAACCCCTGGAGTGTAAGAACTGTCGAGTTTCTTTGCCATCAACCCTTCATGGCCTGCCTCGACAGATTCTTTCAAGAATCTCTCACCAACATCAGCGGTCTCTGCCACGATTTGCTTCGACAGCGGAATAGTCCCCGCCACTTCTGCTAATTTCTTCCTTCGCTCGACGTAAGTCCTTTCAATAAGACTTTTACCATTCACGTACAGTGCATCAAAAAGATAAAGCCTAAGTGAAACATTTTCAGCAACATGTTCAATTCCGCGAATTCTTCTAAAACGACGCATAAGATGCTGGAAAGCCAAAGGGCTTCCATTTCTCCCTAAAGCAACTACCTCTCCTTCTAGAACAGCCTCATCAGCCTGCACTTCTTTTTGAACAAAATCAACAATCTCAGGAAGACTTGTAGTCACATCTGTTAACTGTCGACTAAATACCTTGATAGTTTCTCCTGACTTGTGAATCTGAACACGAGCTCCATCTAACTTGTATTCGAAGGCTGTCTGTCCACCGTGCGCTTCCAAAGCCTCAGCAACTGATGTAGCCGTCTGGGCCAACATGGGCTTCACTGGCCGGAAAACCTTAAAATCTAACTGTCGCAAACCCTTCTCTCCGCCCATCTTAGCCAAAACAACGACTTCGCCGATGGCTCCCGTGAGCATACTTGCAGTTTGAACAACATCAAGGGAAACATCATAGGCTTGTGCCACTGCAAGTTCCATCAAGCCTTCATGAAAACCTGTTCTCATTTCGCCTATTAATATCCTTACAAGGTATTTAGTCTCTAGAGGCGTTGCGGAACTCAATAATGTTTCAAGCAGTCTTTCTTTCTTTTCTCTCGCACCAATTCCAGTTGCCTCTGCAATAGTTTCAAAGATGCGCTGCACCTCAAGTATTGTTAGCGGTCTTTGAAAAAGTGTAGCTTGTCTCTTGACATTGCTCCTCTCAACCACTATTTTGGCGGCGTCGCCTACATCACCAGTTTTGCTAAATGCTTCAGAAAAAACCTCAGTTCCAATGCCAGTTATTTTTTGGAGAACAATGTTGAGGGTTGCCCAGCTGACTTCTAGAGTTCGTTGATCCCATCTTGGAAATGCTCTTCCTAGCAACATCGAAATAGCTGGCTGGATCTCATTTGTCTCAAGTTGGAGGATAAAAGAGGAGACCCAGTTGACCATGGTCTTACGTTTCGTTGTCGACTCTAGTTTTTCACAAATCTCTGCTAAACTTCGAAATGATGCCGGCATGAGAATCGCTTTCAAAGAAAAAATCGGTTTAGTGGTGCATAAGCATTTCCTGACTTCAGAATAGCTGCGACGCAAGTTTGTCTTTGACTTCTTTTATCTTCTTCTGCACCGCCACCGCTTTTTTACTCTTCTCTTTCTTCAATGCTTTATAACAGTCAAAAATATATTCAAGGGCGCTGACGCCGAAGCGGTCGAATCCTTTATTGAAAGCTGTTTCAGCAGATTTGTTGAAACGATCAATAGCTGTTTCGTAGTCTTTTTGCATAAAACTACATTCGCCAGCTCTGAACATCATGTTCGAAGCGTCGAAGAAATTGCCTTTCTTTTCGTAAAGCTCCGAAGACACGAGAAACTTCTCTGCGGCCTCCTCGTATTTCCCAGTCTCGTATAAAGTGTTGCCCTCTTTGTGAAGCTTAATCGGATCGTCTTTTTCAACACTCATCAATTATTCCACTCGCAACTTCTATTGAATTGCTATATCTTGTTTTTAATGTTTCGGCAACTTAGCCACATAGCTCTCATTGTAAATTATCCGGCGCTACTGCACAAAAACAGCGGCAGCGACAACTGTCGTCCACAATCCGTTTTTGTCTCCAGCCGCAGTTTGGGTTACATTAGTGGTTCTAATTATCAATCCACTAGTTTTGAAAAGTTGCTTTCTTTCGTCCCAAGCTGTTTCGGAATCAAAAGGAATTCCCATAGTTGTAGCCAGCATAGTTGCAGCCAAGTCTTCCGCATAGTCTCCTGCGATGCCACTTTTCTGTCCAAAAGAATGATGTTCAGAGAGGTAGCCATATGTATTTCTTTCTGAGGGAATAGCCACCCCTATTGACGACGCTACTAATCTGTGTGGTTCATTAGTTGAGTTTCTAGCCATTACAACAAAAGTTATTTCTCCAGGTTTTATCATCCTCAAGCCTTTTGCTCTGGGTATAAGCTTGCAGCCTGGCGGTACTATGCTAGAAACATTTACTATATTGCAGTAATGTATACCTGCGCTTCTTAGAGCTACCTCGAAAGACTGAAGATACTCCTTGTGTTTACCGCTACCTCTTGTCAGGAAGAAATATCTGGGAATCATTTTCGCAATAAATCAAAGAAGAATGTTTATTAATTTTTTGGTGAAAACAAAACGTGATATCAGCTATGCTTTTAGTTGAAGGCGCAAATGTTCAACGAACGAACAAAAAACGACCAGAACTCCCTGAACAGAGGACATATACGTTATTAATATCTGTGTCAACTGAGCGGAAAATAGATGTCGGAAAACTTGGCCAGAAAACGTTTTTGCCAGGGTATTATGTTTACACAGGTTCGGCCTCTGGAAAAGGGGCGACTAGTATACATTGCAGGCTTGCAAGACATTTGAGAACAGTAAAAAAGAAGCACTGGCACATCGATTTTCTGCTTGCCGACAAAAATGCCACCATAGAAGCTTTGGCTGTTATTGCAAGTAATAAACAAGATATAGAATGTCAGACAAACCGATTTATAGGAGTCAATATGAAAAGCAGAATTCTGATTCCGAAATTTGGCGCGTCAGACTGCAGAAACAAATGTGGAAGCCATTTATTGTATTTGGGAAGCATGGACGTTAAGCAAGAAATCCGAGCGTTGCTCAAAAAAAAGTTTGGTGAAAACTGTGGCTTTCTAGATTCGTCTGAAGTTTTTCCAATCGATACCTCAAAGTTTCCAAGCAAACTCAAAGCCGAAAGCGTTGATAATACATGGCCATAATCATAAAGAAAGCAGAATTCAAAGATTTAGAACCGTTATACAGCATCGAAAAAGAATGCTTCACCATTGAAGCTTTCTCGAAAAAACAAATAGCAGCTCTCCTGCAAAACCCAAAATCAACGAACTTCTTAGCCAAGATGGATGGAGAGACTGTGGGGTTCATTATCGCTTTGACTTGTGAAAGAAGAGGAGAAAAAGTTGGTCACATTTTAACTGTAAATGTTGCTGCAAAAGCACGCAAAAAAGGAGTTGGATTCGAACTGCTTAAAAAAATGGAAAAAACCCTTAGAGAAAAAGGGATTAGAGTCTGCTATTTAGAAGTGAAGACTGATAATGTGGAGGCACATAAACTCTACAAGAAACTGGGTTACATCGAAACAAAATTGCTAAAAGGCTTCTATCCCCAAGGCGATGGAGTGAGAATGAAGAAAACTTTGCAGTAGTCATTCGTCTAATGCCCATAAGTAAAGGTTTCGTGATGCATCATATTGTCTTCTTAGGGTTCCACTTTCTGCTTTGACCAACACTAACTCGGCTGTTGCGTCTATTAGGCATCCGGGGAGAACGTGGCCGCCAAAAGCATTGCCTTTGTTATCGCTGACTACGATATGCCCGTGAACTACAGGCTCACCTTTTTCTTTGGAGGAAATGTTTCCCATGCAAGAGACTATTTCCAGCGGACCACTCTTTTCAATAGGCATATATTTTCCTTCGCTGTAATAACCTAGAACTGCTTTTTTCAATGTGCCTATAAGGAAGAAAAAGCCGGAGTTAACATTTTTTTGCTCGGCTGTTAGAGTAATTGCCTCAAGCAAATCATCGCCTTCGGAGAATCGGGCAAATATTGTTTTTTCAGTCCGAGTTTCAATGCTTTTCATATTAAACCTTCTTGTTCATTGTCTACCTCTAAAGTATTAAACCCTATTGGAAAACCTAAAAGTGAACGAAGATACATAAAACTTATCTAAATTCTTCCGATTAGCGTGGTATGAGGAAAATAAATGGTAAAGCTCAAAGCGAAGAGAATTGATCTAGAAGTTGGCAAACGCATGGTTTTGCTTCATGAAAAAGACTCTGAAGAAATGGGAATTTTAGCTCATGATTGGGTGAAGATTATTTCGGGAAAGCAGAAAATTATTGCATTTGTTGATACTACGAAATCTTATTTAAGACAAGGAGAAATTGGGATTTTTAGAGATATTTATGAAAATTTCAAGGTTAAAGAAGGGGCGGGGATCTCTGTTTCACCGGCTAAGCCTCCCGAATCGATAAAGTTCATCCACAAAAAAATGGATTGTAAACGGCTCACTAAAGAAGAGTATTACTCGATAATACAAGATGTCGTGGATCACAGACTCAGCGAAATACAAATCGCCGCGTTTCTCTTGTCTGAACAATTCCACGGTTCAACAATGGACGAAATCGAATATCTAACACAAGCTATGGTTGACACCGGAACCATAATCGATTTCGATCGTCCGTGCTACGACAAACACAGCATAGGAGGGGTGCCAGGCAACAAAGTCACGCTGCTAATCGTTCCCATCGTGGCAGCCGCAGGCTTGCTGATTCCGAAAACCAGCAGCCGCGCAATAACAAGCGCTTCAGGAACCGCCGACACGATGGAAGTACTTGCCAATGTTGAGTTTGACGCTATTGAGTTGAAAGAAATCGTATTGAAGGTTTCAGGAGCAATCGTTTGGGGGGGCAAACTGGGTATAGCACCTGCTGACGATTTGCTAATTCGTGTTGAACACCCATTAAACATCGATCCCTTAGGGCAAATGTTAGCAAGCATTATTTCCAAAAAGCTGTCCGTTGGAGCGGACCATGTGATAATTGACATTCCAGTGGGGGCCGAAACAAAAGTCACTACAATAGAGGAAGCGCGAAAGCTCGCTAAAAACTTCGTAGAGTTAAGTGAGCGCTTTAACATGAATCTTCAATGCGGTGTGACTTACGGGGGGCAACCTGTTGGACATATGGTGGGTCCAGCGCTAGAGGCTCGAGAGGCGTTGCTCGCTCTAGAAGGGCAAGGCCCTTCAAGTTTAGTTGAAAAGTCCACAGCGTTAGCGGGTATGCTTCTCGAAATGGGATTTAAGGCACAACCTGGACAAGGTAAAGATTTGGCCAAGGAAATTGTCACATCAGGAAAAGCTTTAGAAAAGATGCGTGAAATCATCGAAATCCAAGGCGGCAACCCAAAGATCCAGCCTCAAGACATCAGAGTCGGACAACACACCGTTGCAATTAAAGCACCCTGTGATGGATACGTAACCAATGTCAGCAACACCGCAATAACAGCCATTGCAAGAGCCGCTGGAGCCCCCCGAGAGAAAGGTGCAGGAGTGGCCTTGCGCTGGAAGAGAGGATACAAAGTGAAAAAAGACGATATTTTATTTGAAATCCATGCTGAACGCACATCAAAACTCAATGACGCCCACAACTTGGCCTTAGCAATGAATCCGATGACTATTGAAGGAATGCTCCTTCACAAAATCCCAGAGTTTTGAAATGAGTGTTCATGTCTCACACACATCTATAGTCATTTCAGATATTACGAACCTTTTTGTCAATTTACAGTCGCCATTTCGTCGTCCAACGTCTAAACTGCCAGGTTAAAGGACATGGATCGATCTTCAGGGTTCAGTTTCTTGGGTGACCATTTTTTCACCCAGACATGAACAAGTGATTTTAACCTCTATTATTAGTTAATCTCTTAAGAAATCAGTTCGTATTAAAGGTAATCCAGTTCATAAAATTTCACGATATAAGAGTACCGAGATTAACAAAAACCTCTAAATGTTAGATTGGCATAAAATTTGAAATGGAGACGAGAGGTTATGGCAAGACATCCAGAAAAAGAAGCTCAAAGACTTTTGAAGGCTTTCGCCGTCTTAGTGAGAAACACCACTTGGAAATGTGGAAGAGTTGAACGCCAAGTTGTAAATTACCTAAGAGCTAAAATCACAAAATTCGGTAGCGTAGAAACCCCTATAAAAGAAATGCTGATTCATTTTGGACTGAGCGGAAAAAAGAAAAGCGAATTCTTTGATTCACTAAGGCGCCTTGAAAAGAGACGCATAATCAAGATTGAAAAATTATAAAACTATTTTGCCCGAAGATTTTTGGCACTTTTGATCCATCGACTTGTAATTTTATGAGAAACGCCTAGTTTTTCTGCTAACTCTTCGCCAGAGACTGCAGCCAAATCGGCCACTATAGTTATGCCTATGGTTTCAAGCTGCTTTGCTCTTTTTTCCCCTATTCCTTTAACTTGCGTCAAGTCGAAGGAGGACTCGATTGTTTGAGGCGGTAGAATCAAAGGTACTCCTTGCTTTCTAGAGCGAAAACTGTAGCCAAAAACTAAGAAGGTAAATCCGAAAAGGGCCAAGACGAAAACAGCTGCACTGAAAATCCACATACCACCTATAGCTTTTTCCGTGTCGGCTTGGTTAAACAAAAAGTAAGCAACGAGCAGAAAGAGCATCACGCCGGCGGCATATAAGATATATTGTGAGCGCTCCATTTTTTCCTCAGCCTGCATTCAATTCTCTATTGATACATAAATGACTTTCTCATCACTTGAAGATAAAAAAGGGGAAGAGACGCTATTTTCCTAATACTTTTCGTGTCGCAATTTCAATGTCTTCTGCTTTAACAGTTTTTCGCCCCGCGTGCATTGCGTACTCGATAGCCTCTTGTGCGATTTTGATGCCTATTTCCTCAAGAGCGGCTGCCAATGCTTCGGCTGCACTTTCGCTTACTCTGTCGGCTTTGGCTTTTTTGATTATTCTGTGCATAGGCGCAATAGACAATTCTAAATTAGCCATTTAACCATCCCCGTAGGCTCTTTTTCTCTTTAAGGCAGTATTTAACCCTTATCCCTTTTTTTGGACAAAAATATGTCTAACCCTAGTACAGCAATGCATAAAACTGCGAGTAGCCACTGGAAAAGCCATGAGATTTGTAGATGCGCACATACATTTGTCTGATCCAGAATACGAAGCTAATGTTGACAAAGTCGTAGAAGACTCTCAAAGATCCAAGGTTGTCGCTTTACTTTCTAACTCGACGAATTATCAAACAAGTCTTATGAACATCAAACTCGCCGACAAATACTCGGGACTTGTTTACGCCGCTTTAGGTATACATCCATGGAACGTCAGAGAGCTTTTACCAAACGAGGTAGAACAAACGATGAACCTAGCCGTCAACCACAAACACCACGAAAAGATAGTTGCAGTCGGCGAAATCGGTTTAGACAATAAATATGCGAAGAGAAAGAAGAAAAAAGCACTTTTGGAACTGCAATACGAAGTATTTTGCAGGATGCTGCAGCTCGGCGAGAAACTTTCTTTACCAGTAATCATCCATTCACGAGAAACTGCCTCAGAAATCATAGACATACTCGCATCATATCAGATCAAGAAGGTATTGTTACACTGGTTCAGTGGACCAATCGAGCTGCTGCCCAAAATTGTAGATCTCGGATACCATGTTACCGAAGGCCCAGCGATATTTCATTCAACTCACATACAAGACATAGTGCGCAAAATTCCTCTTACATATCTGCTGACAGAAACCGACGGTCCTGTTAGGTTTTCTAGAGCTCCGATTAAAGGAGAGATTACTACGCCTAAGTTCATACCATTAATAGTGGACAAAATAGCCAAAACCAGAAATGAAAACAAAACAGAAGTAGCTGAACAACTGCTTCTAAATTTTGAAACTTTTTTCGAAATAAAGGTACAAACTCAATCACGAAGTTGACATTTTTTCTTATGTCCTTCGTTTTCGGCAGCTTTAAACAGCTAAACCACTATCACTTTACTAACTAATCAGTCGATGTATCTTGAGAATACTCTTTATTCTTGATAGCTGTTGACGAATATTAGGCCATCATAAGTTTCTGACCTTGAACTGTGAAAAAGCCTTATGCAAGCAATGCGTAAAATATTGGTAGGAGAAGAGAATAATTGAACAAACGTTCTTCATTAATAGTGACAATTCTGCTAACAAGCGCACTAACTTCAGCGTTAAATGTTCAACCTGTCAAGTCTAATTATCTCTGGAGCGAACCCATTTACATACGAGCTGACGGAAGCGTGGAGCCTTCGACAGCACCAATTTCGACGGTGGACAATGT
>JBKHJI010000051.1:0-10281 GCA_046538175.1 Bathyarchaeia archaeon
CTCCTTGAACCATGCATTTCGGTTTGCCCGTTGTGCCAGAAGAAAACATAATGTACACCGGGTGGTCAAAAGGCAACTGCTCAAATCGAAGTTCTCCCGATGTTTTTTGGGATATGAACTCGTCGTATAGGACAGATTTGGGAATAGAACTAATATCAGGGTTTTCTTCAACGTAGGGAATTACGATGGCTTTTTTCAGTGAGGATATTCCTTTTGCGACTTCTTCAGCGTTTGACAAAACGCTAAACGTCTTCCCTTTGTAGTAATATCCATTAACCGTGAACAAAACTTTGGGTTGAATTTGACCGAAACGATCAAGAACTGCCCTTGGACCAAGTTCAGCACCACACGATGCCCATATTGCGCCTATACTCGTCGCTGCCAGCATAGCAATAGCAGTTTCCGTAAGGTTGGGCATGTACGCAACTACACGATCTCCAGCGATTACACCTATTTCCCGTAACGCCTTTGCCAAGCGCGCCACAGAGTTGTGAAGCTCTGCATAGGTCATTTTTTTCGATTTCTGTGTTTCGCCCTTAAACATGAAAGCCTCATGGGCATCGTTATATCTGAGAAGGTTTTCGGCAAAATTTAGGCTTGCGCCGATAAACCATTTTGCGCCTGGAAACTTGCTCAGGTTATCTACTACGACCTCGTATCTTCTGGAGGCTTTTATTTCTCCAAATTTCCACACAGCTGCCCAAAAGTCTGAAATGTTTTCTATTGACCAGTTATACAATTGGTGATATGTATCAATTTGGAGGTTGTATTCTTTGTTGACACTGTCGATGAACTTGGTAACGTTAGCTTGTCTCTTATATTCTTCGGAAGGCACCCACAAGGGACATCTCATTTTTAATAACCTTTCTGGAGTATGTTACAAGTTTTATCAGAAACTCTATTACGATTTAGATAAGGTTTGCGATTAGCTAGTCTGCTCAAGTTTTCTGTCGTACAAATATTTATTGAAACGTAACTACCCATATATTTCTCAGTTTGTCAGTATTAATTGTGAGCGCCATAAAAGTCTTGACGATCAACGCGGAGCTTGAAAGTGAGGAAGAACTAGTCAAGATTGTCGAAGGTGCAAGAAAATATTTTCCTTCAGAAACATGGAACAATATTCAATATGTTGGAGAACTCAGTTTGAAACATGAGTTCCAGATTGCATTGAATGAAAAGTCTTTTGGAGCTCTTTTTTTTGAAAAGCTGCTTAACAAGTTGGAGAGGATAAAGGGAGCAAACAGACTAGTGAACCTCTTGTTGGGAATAACGCCAGACCCCATAGTAGCCTTCTACTATTTTTTTGATGGAAAAAATTTCAAAAAATCATTCTACTTCATCCACGATTACGTAGCTGAAAAAACAGGTGTAGTTTCTCTTTTCCAAGTAGACGAAGAAATGTCAAGCAAAGTTGTTGCCCACGGACTAGGACACAACAGAGGCTTACGTCACCATGCGGAGCCAATTGACTTCATGTATTCTGGTTTGCTGAAATCTCCTAGATTGAAAGTAGACGGTTTCTGTAAGATTTGCATCCGCAAACTCACAGAGGCTCCTCCAGAAACCTAGACCTTTTTTTGAGTCACGAGTTTATTGAAGATTTGGAGGAAAAGTATATCCTGAAAAAAGTTGTCCTTTTTGACATAGAAAAGTGAGGACCCCCTGGCAATCTGCTGTTTGAAATCTATTTCAGATTAGTGTAACACTTGCAACGATGGTTTGAATTCACGAAATAATTCCATACATCTGTTTCGGTGCGAGAATATTAGGAAATCTTTTTCTTAGCTTCAAACGGACGGAATAGCATAGGTGACATTCGTCCACATAATCCTCTTCATGCTCAACACGGTATTCTCTGATAAGCTCTGCTGGACCTCCTTTCAGAATTGGCCCACATATTGGATGCCCCTCCGGATCGAAGTTGTCAAACAGTTCTTTCAGCGGATTGTACTTCATGTTTCCTATCGTGATGCCTTGGCAAACGTGGACGTATCCTAAGGGGTCGATGTGGACCCGGCTTTGGTCAGCAAAGTCCTCGTCTGAGCATTTACTAAATTCCTTCCAAGGCTTCGTGGGTAATCCTTCAACGAGTTTTTCCGCGGCACGACCTTTGAACAAGACTCTACCTTCCGAAACTGGCCTGCCTTTCCACTCAATGTTCTTCATGTATTTTTTCGGATCTTCTATGGTGATTTTACTCAATGGTAAGCCGAGTTCTTTTGCGGCTTCACAGGCGTATTTGGAAAGGTTCTCACTTGTCTCGTCATAGTGATATGCATCGTCGCTTATGGATAGATTGCAAATACCCGCTTCTGCAATTGGAATGAGCCACTCTTTGGCATCGTCAACAGATGTAGCCCAATAAGCGTTTGTAACTATCCCTGTTTTTAAGCCGTGGTCTTTAGCGGCACGTAATCCCACAAGCATGATTGGATAGTAGAGGAAAGGCTCGCCGCCTTCAAAATACACCCAATCAATGCTTTCAACATGTTTTGCTTGATTAAGGATTTGGTGTATGTCCGAAGTTTTCATTACGCCTTTTGCGTTGGAGCAACTGTAGACGAAGCAGTGATCGCATTCGAAGTTGCATTGATAGGTTAGGAGAAGATGTAAGCCAGTTATCGCCATGAGTTATTGTTGGTAGTTTGAGACATTTAGCTCTTTTTCCAGCACGGTGAAAATAGCACGTCAGTCACGGCTTTTCGCTGCTTTGATGAAACAGCTATAGTGATTTATACATTAAGTTAGACAAATTTTTTGAAAGAATAAGCTCTATATATAAGGTGACAGGAACATGATGAGGGGACTGTAGTGGGCTTTGAAGAGCTCTTACCGTACGTAATAGCGTTGATCGCGACAGCTAGTGCAGTCCTCGTCGTCCTCTATGCCACGAGATTTAGGAAGAAAAAAGAGGAGGAGAATTTGGAACTTTCTCCGAAAATGGAAGCTGTGGAAAGATGGAGGTTTAGAGTTCAGCGAAGCATCTCGCCCAACGAAGCTAAAGACGCACAAGAAAAACTGAGAACCCTTAGCTTGGAAAGAGAAATTCTAAGCGATGCCATACGCCACCTCTATGAAGCTCACGCCGAAGGCAAAATAACCGAAGAAGAAAGAGAAAGACTAGCCAAACGATACAAATCTAGAATGATGTCTGTTAAAGAAGCAATAACAGAAAACGAGTCCCTCGTGGCGCTTCACGAATTGGAAGCAATGCAGGAAGACTTGATTAAGCTATTCGACAACCGATTCGACGAATTAAACACCAAAATTGAAACCTTACGTTCACGAATTGGGCTGGAACCAGAAGAAACAACTATAGTTCCAACCCCGATACGTGTTCCGCAAATCGAAGCAGAGGAACCTGCAGAGAAAACTAAGCGAACGAAGAAGAGAAAGAAAACCTCGCGAAAAACTTCGCAGAAATCCCGCAAAACTGAGGCAGAAGAGAGAATAGAAAAGATTCGCTCAGAAGTAGAGAAAGTCTTGGACCGTTTGGAACAGATGGAGGTTGAGACTTAGGGTTGGATTGGCGGGAGAACGCCAAAAAGTTGGCAGCTGCGCATGCTGCTAGGCATGTTAAAGACGGATTCATTGTAGGTTTGGGAAGTGGAACCACGGTTGCTTATGCTTTTCAAGAGCTTGCTAGAAGAATACGCAAGGAAGAACTGCACATCTACGGGGTGCCCACTTCGTATCAAGCCTTCTCACTAGCCATACAAAACATGATTCCAATAACCACATTAGACGAACATCCGCAGCTGGATGTAACAATAGACGGCGCAGATCAAGTGGACGAAAAACTTGACACTATAAAGGGTATGGGGGGAGCGTTGACTCGGGAAAAAATAGTGGCGTCGGCTTCTAAAACAAACGTTATTATTGTTGACGAAACAAAGTTGACAAAAAAACTAGGCACAGCTCAACCTGTTCCGATTGAGGTCTTGCCCTTCGCATTGTCCCCTGTGATGGCAAAACTGGCCAGGTTAGGTGGCAAGTCTCTTTTGCGCGAGGCAAAAATGAAACTTGGCCCTGTAGTTACCGATAATGGCAACTTTCTCCTCGACGTGGATTTTGGACCAATCAGCAATTCGAAGAAGTTGAACCAAACGTTGAAAACTATTCCTGGAATAGTGGAGACGGGGCTGTTTGTGGAAATGGCCGACGTTGTATATGTAGGCGGGAAAGACGCCGTTCAGAAGATTGAAAAATAGGATGCTAACTAGTTGGAGTTTTTTCTGTCAGTAGAGCTTCAGCGGCTTCTTTGGCTTTTGTGCCCGTGAGGGGGTTCGCGATGACTTCTTTCAGGTAGTCTTTCCACGAGAGGTCTAGAGCGTTTTTCCACGCTTCAAACTTTTCCATCAAGTTTTGATACGCTTTCTTGTGGAGGATGCAGTAGTCGCTATTTACTGCTTCGTTGTCGCATATTTTACATTTCATGTTTCTTTTTTCTCCATTCTTTTTTTGGGCATACAGGATTTATGCAGAGGGTCCAAGGTTTTTTTCCTTTCATAAAGACTTTTAGGGTAGGCCAACCGCATGCATTGCACGCTTTCTCTAACGGTTTGACGGTGCCAAGTTGGGGAAGGGGAAAAGAGGTGTCGCAGCCGCTTTGGAAGTAATTGGTGCATCCTATGAAGCGTTTACTGGTTTTGCGAGAGCGAAGAATCAGAAGTTTGCCAGTTTTACATGCGGGACAGTTGCCGACGATGCGTTCTTGAAGTTTAGCTTTTCTGACAGCCTCTTTTAGCGCTTGGCCAATCTCTTCTTCTCGCTTTTTCAGTTCGCTCAAAACTGGTCTTAAACGATTAATTGTTTCATCGAGAACATTTTCTCGTTTCTCTTCATTATTCTGAATGAGCTGTATTTTCTCTTCAAGATCTCGTGTCAGTTTAACCGAAACCACGGTAGGCGCGTATCTTCGCAGAATCTCCATTACGCTTTGACCTAATTCTGTTACCTTAATGCTTTCTTCGATTATGTACTTTCTGTCATAAAGTGTTTGCATTATCTCGGCTCGGGTAGCTTTGGTGCCGATCTCCTCTTTCTCCATCTTTTTGAGAAGGCTGTTAGGATTGTAGCGAGAAGGCGGTTTTGTAAATCTGTCTTCACACACCACTTCATTTACGGCTACTTTTTCACCTTTTTCAACATCTGGAAGCAAAAATTCGTCAGAGTGAACGTAAGGTTTGTATAAGCGCATCCACCCTTCTTCGAGAATTTTGCGTCCAGATAGGAAAAAACCGTAGCCATCCACTTCAATTTCGACTTGCATACTTTGTTTCACGGCAGGTTCCCCAAACACAGCCATAAAACGTTTCACAATCAAGTCCCACAGTTTTCTTTCAGAAATGTCAAGCCTGCGCTCAGGCAAATTACCTGTAGGAAACACCGCGGGGTGGGCAGGATCTTCTTTCTTGCCTTCCTTCGGCACTAGCTTGCTAAAACCAAGAATTTCTGAAGCCAATTTTCTGTAGGATGGGGCTCTTCTTAGTCCAGCGAGTATGGATTTGTAGTTGATTGTAGGGGGTAATTTCTGGCTGCTGGTTCGGGGATAGGAGATTAATGCGTCTAAATAGAGACGTTCTGCTATAGTGGTTGTTCGTCGGGGGCTAAACTTGAAGAGGCGGTAGGCTTCGCTTTGAAGGGAGCCTAAGTCAAACGGGGAGGGCGGGTTTTGTCTGAAAGTTTTCTCTCGGATTTGCACAATTTTGCCAGTCTTTCCTTTGCAAGTGTTCACTATGGTGTCTGCTTCGACTTTTTGCTCTATGATTTTCTTTTCATATTCTGCCGCGTAGAGTTTTCCATGTATTTCCATCTGGGCTGTGATTGTCCAGTAGGGTGTGGGGACAAAACAGTCGATGGAGTCTTCTCTTTGAAGTAGAAAATGCAAAGTGGGGCCTTGAACTCTGCCTGTGCTTAACGTTGTGTATCCGCCGCCAGTTCGTTTCACCGCTGAGGTTAACGCCCTAGACAGGTTTATGCCGTAAAGCCAGTCTACCTCATGTCTTGTCTTTCCGGCCTCTATAAGAGTGAAGTCAAGGGTTGGAGAAGGATGTTCGAAGGCTTGTTCCAGTTCAGTCTTAGTCAGAGTGGAGTATTTCATTCGCTTAGCAACATCGGCTTTACCACAGGCATAATTTAGAATGCAGTAGCCGATGAGGCTGCCTTCAATATCATAGTCGCAAGCGTCAACGAAAACATCAGCATCTTTTGCCAGCTTAGAAATTACTTCAATCCACACTTTGGTTCGTTGGGCGCCCTTCTCAACAAGATGTCGAGGAGCCCATTGAAAGTCGAAAACTGGATAACGAGATTTTTTGCCCCCCTTTTGGGTAACAGTGTATAAGTGGCCGAGGGCAGGGGCAACTACGATTTTCCTGTTTCTTTCGGCGATAAAATAGGGGACTTTCTTCGTTTTGTGAACTTTTGGTTTACTGTTTTTATCTAAAGCCTGAGCTATGCGTTCTGCGGCGGTTGGTTTTTCGGCGACGATTAAAGTGTATTTTTCCATGAGAGGCCCCTTGGTGCTTCGCTGTCTAGTCTAGCTAGTTAGCTATAAATCGTGCTGTCTCTATTCAGGTAGTTAGTTAGGTGAAAGCGGTGAATAAAAAAAGATGCGTAAAACACGGTGAAGAGCTTTCAACTCAAGCAGTAAGTCTAGTGGATTTGGTGGGTTATCAAGAGGGGGCGGTGGTAAGCAAGACGTTAATTGACAAGAAAACTGGAACAGTGACTTTGTTTGCTTTCGATGAAGGCCAAGGGTTGAGCGAACACAAAGCGCCTTTTGATGCTCTGGTTTATCTTATTGACGGTGAAGCAGAAGTTGTCATCTCTGGCAAAGTTCTCGGCTTGAAGAAGGGAGAAATTGTAATAATGCCCGCCAATGAGCCACATGCCTTGAAGGCAGTTAAACGGTTCAAGATGGTTTTAACTATGATTAGGTCTTGACAGAAAACGCTTAGAACAATTGCTCCAACGCGTATCTTTGTGGAATGTTCAGGCTCTTTCTGTTTTTATGGTGTCTGAGTCGAAGAAATTTTATCTCCGGAGGTATTAGTTTTTGTTTGAGCAACGTTGCTTGTAAGAATAGTACGCAGTTTGACGCCCGAAGAGGTGGCGAGGCGGATTCGCCAGTTTGAGGAAAGTTACAGTTTGACTTTTGACCAGTTCGAAGATCAGTTTCTAAAAAACGGAAGGCCAAGACAGATGTTAGGTGCTTATCTTGAGTGGGCGGGTTTGGTGGATGCGTACAAAGGCTATGAAGAGGGCGGCGAGCTTGACTACATTGTGGAAGAAGTACAAGATTTTGATTCTGACCGGTTGGCCAGGTTGACATTGAAACGGGTGGAGCTGCTGAATCATCTGGCCAATAGACGTGTAGAGTCCATAAACGAGTTAGCGCACCAAGTTAAACGTGATGTTAAAAACGTTTACGAAGACTTGCAGGCTTTACAAAAACTAGGGCTTCTAGCGCTAGAGAGGAGAGGAAAACGTAACGTGGTGCCTGAAACGTTGATCGAGGAAATAGCCTTCTTGTTTCGATAGTTTAAACGTCAAGGATAAACTTCACCGTGACTTGATCAGGCTTTTTCTCTATTTCCATTCGGTGGTATGTTATGGCTTTGACTCCGACTTTAGAGGGATGTCTTTCTGGATCGAGTTTTTCGCCTTGAATCTTGGCTTTCAGCTCATAGCCCTCGTCTGTTTGTTGGAGATTTGTAATTTTGAAATTTGAATAAAAGGTTCCGCTAGTCTCGAATTTGACTAAAAGCGCTTCTAACCAGTTGTACAAAAGCGCTTTTTCGTCAAAGCCTTCAACTTCCACGGTCTCTTCGGTTTTAGACGCTACTTTGTCTATATCAGTCATGGCTTCAAAGGTGGCGAGAGCGGCGTTTTCGAAGGCCTCTTCCATGGTTTTTCCATGAGCGGAGATGTATACGTCTGCAGTGTGTTCAAGAAATTCAAACTTGGCCTTTTTTGTCAACAGAGATTGCCTCGCCTTAATTATGGCTTACGCTTTTAATTTGTCTTTTACCCGGCTTCCGTAGCTGCTTATAAACAATCTTTAGAAACAAAAAAAAAGAGTGGAGTTAGAAGTTTTTAGGTGCCTCTTGGATCGCGGCAATCGCCAGTTTAGCTGCTTTTTCCACAGCGCTTAACGAAAGCATAGAAGATGGACTGTGAATGTATCTGGTGGGAATGGACAAAACGCCGCATGGTACACCTTCTCGTGTAAGAGCTATCCGCGCCGCGTCAGTTGCCCCTGCTAATCCTGTTTCTAGCTGATATTCAACCCGGGTCTTCTCTGCGGCGTTCACCAACAGTGACAGTACCTTTGGATGCGTAATTAGCCCCGCGTCCATCACACCGATGACAGGCCCTTTCTTCATCTTCACTGGAGCCTCAACTTCTTTCACTCCCGGAATGTCGCCTGCTACTGTAACATCGAAAGCCAACGCCACATCAGGGCATATGTTGAAGGCAGACACGGTGGCACCTCTGAGGCCTACTTCTTCTTGTACTGTGCCAACTGCATAAACTGTGCAGTCAACATCTTTAAGCTGCTTCATCACTTCAATTAAGAGACAACAGCCCACGCGATCGTCAAAAGCCTTGCCTACCACGAAGTCTTTAGTTACCTTGGCAAATTTGGTGTCAAAACTTATCACGTCGCCAACTTTTACGCCCATCTTATGCGCATCTTCTTTGTTTTCAGCGCCGATATCTATGAAAAGACTGTCTGCTTCTACCACCTTCTTCTTCTCCTCGTCCTTCATTATATGCGGCGGCTTGGAGCCAACTATCCCAGCTTTCTCGCCTTTCTGCGTGTGAACGAGGACCCGTTGCGCGATGAGAATTCGGTCGTCAATTCCTCCGAGCTTCGCAAACTGCAGAAAACCGTCTTTGGTTATGTTTTTGACGATCAACCCAATTTCGTCCATGTGGGCGGCGAGCATAACCTTAGGCGCATTTTTCTTTCCTTTCTTTGTGCCAATCACGTTGCCCAGTTTGTCGACTCTAACTTCGTCTACGTGAGGCTTCAACAAAGTCTTCATTAACTCTCTGACTTCGTCTTCTCTGCCTGTAACTCCACATGCGTTAGAAAGCTTCTCCAAAGCGTCTACAAGTTTCATTTCTTCAATTCCTCGTTTTGACTGCTAATAGCACAACACTGAAAAATAAACATGTAGCCTTGTTTTTAGGCTCGAGTCTCCAGATCAAACAAGCCAAGCTTCTTTAGATGATCGATTAGAGGTACGCCAATAATTACAGTGGCCAACACAGAAAATACAGCTTCAATAGGTGTTTGGAAGGCTCCCAACACAAAAATTTCTGGAAGAAAGACAGACGGGACGCCCATAAACTCATAAAAATTTAGGGGAACAAAAATGAAAATCCTCGTTAACACGTCCGCTTCTATTCCAACAAAGGCTGCTATTGCAAGAATCCATGAGTGAGATTCTCTTTTTCGCTTTTTGAGCCGTAAAACAAGAAAAAGGCCGAAGACAAAAAGTAAAGAAAAGCCTACGGCTTCGTACAGTCTAAGATTCACGAGCTCATAAATGAACAAAGCGAAAGCTAAAACGCAGAGAAAAACAACCACAAGGTTATCCAGTCTCTTATTGGTTTTGTGGATCAACTGTTGTCCACGTGTCAACAATCCGAATATCAGTATACAAACAAAGGCGGCATAAATATCCCACAGCGTCCATAGAGGAAGATTTGGAGTAATCGGGTGCAAGAAAAAAGCTGCCAACATTGCAACATAAGCTAAGGCAGCATAATGCCACTTTCTTTTTACTATAAACGCCGCACAAAGAACTCCGATTGGTTCAGCCAGACCGAAGATCACTGGTTCGGGTCGAGGACGCAGTGTCCACCCGGCTGCAAAGCCAATAAAACCGGCTAAAAAACCTCTAGCTGGACCTAGAATTATGCCTTCCAGCGGCAAAATCAAGATCATCCAGCTACGCCAGATTCCAGGGATAAAAGATAACACTGTGTGAAGTGCTCCGAACAAGCTTATCAAAGCGATCTCTTGAGTTCTCTGCATGTTCAGTCAATCTTAGAAAGATTTCTTTTTATGATTTTTGCACAATTATAAATAGAGGGAAACCCGCATGCATATAGTTTATCATAAACGATATCGAGAAGTCTATACATCAGATCCTGCGGCGGTTTCTGGTAGAATCGAATGCATCGAGAAAGAGTTAGGAGGCAGTTTTCAATTTGTCGAGCCCTTGCCTGCAAGTGAAGATGATCTGCGGTTAGTACACT